>NZ_JBHXMF010000074.1:0-41845 GCF_042721055.1 Streptomyces sp. NPDC058470 | reverse complement strand
GTCCTGTCGTCACATTCCCGTCTGCCTCGCGACGCCATCCGGGCGACGACGGGAAGGTGAGGACAGGACCTAGGGAAGCTGAGCCGGCGCGGAACCAGGCGTCGCGGCGGGCCTGTTCCGTGCGGAGGAACGGAGGGCGGCGAGCAGGTCCGCGAGGCCACCGGGTGCCCGTCCGCGCAGTCGCGCCGCGGTACGGACGGGGTGCCGATCGGTACGGGCGATGCGATGGCCCTGCGAAGTCAGCCGGGCTACGAGGTCACGGTCCTCACCAGTGGGTAGCGCGGCGAAACCGCCCGCCCGCAGGTAGGCGGCGGCCGAGAGCCCCAGGTTCGCCCCGTGGACGTGCGGGTGGTCCCACGGCTCCCCCGCCTCGGCGGGCCGGGTTCGGAAGTAGTCGGCGTCATGCAGGGCGGCCAGTCGTCGCGATGCCCTGGCCAGCAGGATGATGCCCAGCACAACGTCGTACCCTTGCCGCGCCCAACTGATCTGGTCGGTGAGCCAGGTGTCGGGCACGGTCGTGTCGGCGTCCGTCATCGCCAGCCAGACACGCGGGCCGCTGTCCGCAAGAAGGTGCAGTGCGTAGGCGGTTGCGGCGGCGCGCGCGGCTCCGACGCTGCGGCTTTCGATCTGCACCACATGGGCTCCGGCACGCGCGGCGATGACCGCTGTGGCGTCCGTGCAGGCGTCCGCTGCCACCACCGTCACGACGGGGAGTGGCGCTGCTTGTGCCGCCGCGCGCCGCACGCTACGCAGACAGGCGCCGATACGGTGCTCTTCGTTGTGCGCGGGCACGACGACGGCGACTGCCGCGGGAATCACGCCAGGCCCTCCGCCCGGGCCGGGGAGAGAACAGGGCCGCCTTCCCGACTGTGCTCGTGGACGGTGAGAGTGAAGTCGGGGTCGTCGTAGCGGGCCAGTCGGTTCAGGTCCGCCAGGGCGTCGAGGTGGTCCGCGATGTCCCGGCCCGTGCAGGTGTGTTCGGCAACGGGATGGTTCCAGTGCACCGTGACCAGATGGCCACCCGCACTCAAGGTCTCGATGCTCCGGCGCAGCAGCCGCGTACGCGTGCTTTCGTCGAAGTAGTAGAGCAGTTCCGAGAGGACAACGAGCTCGAACCGCTCCTCGGGCCACTGCTCGGGAACGGCCATCTGCCGGACTGTGACATGGTCCATCCCGCGCGTGCGCCGGGCGGTCGTCGCCACGGCCGAGGCGATGCGGTCGGTGGAGAGCAACTGGTCGCAGCGTGTGGCCAGCAGGTTGGTCAGCACGCCCACCGAGCAGCCCGGTTCGAAGGCCTGCTGATAGCGCGGACGAGGCAGAGCGGCGACGGTCAGGTCGTACTTCCGGCGGTCGTACCAGCGATCCGCCAGGTGCCAGGGGTCGGCGGCGTCGGCGTACTGGCCCTCGAAGTAGGTGGCGGGTGTGTTCAACGGATCACCGTTTCGAATGTGCGGGTGTGGTGGGCCATCTCCCCTGGCGGCAGGACGGGCGCGATTCCGGGGCCGCGCGCTTCGAGCTGGCTGGCGAATCGCGCCAGAGCCGCCTTCTTGCGTTCCAGTGCCGCTGGGGAGAGCGGCAGGACGCCGACCCGCCGCCAGGGCACCCGAGGGTCTTGAGGGCGCGCCCAGTGCCACATCCACACCGGGAAGGACCACAGCGCGGTGTTCGTCGTTCGGCAGGCGCGGCGAGCCGCGCGTCCGGCGGCCTCGTGGTCGCTGTGCAGGTCGCCGTCCCACGGCGCCAAGCACACGTTCGCCTCCACCTCGGACAGGAGGTCGGCGATCGCTGTGGCCGCTGCGTCCTCGTGCTGGTCCAGCGCCGTGTCCGGCAGGCCGGTGTGCAGGGGTGCGCGGAGCGAACCGAGTTCGCTCAGCGCCGCGGCGAGTTCGCAGCGGCGCAGAGCGGCCAACGCGTCGCGCGCCGACGCGTCGTTGTCGCCGTGCGAGGCCTCCCCATCGGTCAGGCAGACCGTATGCACAGCGGCACCTGTGCTCACGAGGGCTGCCATGGTGCCTCCGAAGCCCAGGACCTCATCGTCGGGATGGGCCGCCACGACCACGACGGGTCCCACGGGAAGATCCAGATGAGGAAGGCGTTCGGGCAGCCGTGCTGCGAGCCAGCGTTCCTCCGCGGTGCCCGGTGCGTCGATCTCCGCAGCGGCGGCGTCCCGCTCCTCCGCGGAGAGGGAACCGCGCGACGACCTCATCGCGCGGTCTCCTGGGCACCCTTACGGATCGCGTGCCCCAGCTCCGCGAGGTTGCCCTCGGCATGGTGCTGCCGGATGTAGACGGTCAGATCCGCCACCGCGCGAGCATGTCGTTCGTCATGGCAGAGTGGGCCGGCACCCATGGCCCGCCCGGTGTGGCCGAGGACCTCGGTACACACCTTCTCGACCAATGCCCTGACCCGCAGACCACGCACCCGGGCCTGCGTGTGCTTGTCGAGGGGATCGGCGTCGATGTCCTCGGCAGCCTGGCGCACCACCGTGTCCGCGGTGCTGAGCAGCACGTCCACCGCACCCAGGTGGGCGGCCGCATGGTCGTTCAGGCGCCCCGCGTCGGAGCGCTCGTACAGCGGTGCGGCGACCGCGTGGGCGCCGCCGAGCCAGCATGCCGCCACCCCCACCCCGCCGTGCAGAAAACCGGGCCGCTCCACATAGGCCCCGGGCTCGCCCACGGCGCGGGCGGGCACATCGGTGAAGGACACGTCCAGGCTGTCGCTGTCGGCCATGCCGACCGCCGGCCATGTCCCGGGCACCGGCGCCACGCCGGGGTGGTCCAGTGCCACAGCGAAGAGGCGATACCCGTCGTCCGCCTCCGCGGTCACGAGAGCGTGGGTACAACTGCGGGCTCCGGAGCAGTACGGCTTGACGCCGCTCAGCCTCCATCCTTCCCCGGTGCGCGTTGCGTTCACGACAGGGCTCGGCGGCCGTGCCGCCCACACTCCCCAGCGCGCGCCCCGCTCAGGCGGGGAGCCGTCGACTTCGTGGAGGATCGCAACGGCGTCCAGATGTCCCTCGGCCAGACGCGCGAGCGACAGGTCGCGGCGTCCCAGAGCTGCGAGAACGGCGAATCTGCGGCTCGTCGACCGGCCCGGCAGAGGTACGGCGGGGGCCTCCCGTTCGACGAATCCGGCGAACAGCTCGGACGTTCTCCCTGCACCGTCGGACGAGACGCCTGAATCGGCGACATCGGTAGACGTGATCACCTCTGGCTCCTTCGGCTGCGACAGATCCAAACACGCGCCCGTGTGTCCCATGACGGCCACCGCAAACTCTGCGCACGCGGTATCCAGCGTCACCCGGGCAGTCTCTGCGCGCATCTTCGTCCCCAGGGCTGCTGTCACCACGCTCTGCGTCCCGCACGCACAGGTGACGCCGTTGCGTCACTCGTCGTGTGCCTCATCGTCTTGTGGGTACACGCCCGGCTCCACACACCGAACCCAGGAGCCGCCCGTGAGCCCGCGCCCCCGCAACGTTTTCGTCGTCGGTCTCGACGAGGCCAATCTGCGGACCCTGCAGGCTGTCCCCCGCGCCGAAGAGCTGCGTTTCCATCGCCTCCTGACCATCCAGCAACTCCAGCACGGCGAGGTGGCCGTACCGGACCTGATCGACCGGGCCCGGCGCGTACTGGACGGCTTCGACGGACCGATCGACGCGATCGTCGGCTACTGGGACTTCCCGGTGAGCACGCTCGTCGCGCTGCTCGGAAAGGAATACGGGACGCGTGCCACCAGTCTGGAGTCGGTGGTCAAGTGCGAACACAAGTACTGGAGCCGTCTCGTGCAGCAGGAGGTCGCCACGGAGCATCCACGCTTCGGCCGGGTGGATCTCGACGCGGCCGACCCGCGGCCGCCGGAGGGTGTGCGCTTCCCGATGTGGCTCAAGCCCGCGCTGTCGTACTCCTCCGAACTCGCCTACGGGGTGGGGGACATGGAGGAGTTCCACACGGCCGTGGAGCACATCGGCCAAGGCATCCAGCGCGTCGGCCGCCCCTTCGAGTTCATCCTGAACCAGCTCGACCTGCCGCAGGAGATGGCCGGGGTCGGCGGCCAGGTCTGCCTCGCCGAAGAGACGCTCAACGGTGTCCAGGTCGCGGTCGAAGGGTACGAGCACGACGGCGAGATCACCGTGTACGGCGTCCTCGACTCGATCAACTACCCGGATTCCACCAGCTTCCTGCGCCACCAGTACCCCTCGGCCCTGCCGGATCCGGTGCAGCAGCGCCTGCGCGAGGTGTCGAGCCGGGTCATGCGACGCATCGGCTGGCGGCAGGCGACCTTCAGCATCGAGTTCTTCTACGATCCGGCCACCGACGCGATCGCGATCCTGGAGATCAACCCCCGCCACTCCCAGGCGCACGCGGAACTCTTCGCCTACGTCGACGGCGTGCCCAACCACCACTGCATGCTCGCCCTCGCCCTGGGCCAGGATCCGGCCATGCCGTTCCGGCAGGGCCCGTACGCCCTGGCCGCCAAGTGGTACTACCGCTGGTTCACCGACGGGGTCGTGCGCGAGGTGCCGCCGCCCGAGGAACTGGCCCGCATCGAGAAGGAGATACCCGGCGTCCGGATCGATGTCGTGCCCGACGAGGGACAACGCCTGTCGGACATCGACCAGCAGGACAGTTACAGCTACGAGGTGGCGCACATCTTCACCGGCGGTGCCGACGAGCAGGAACTGCGCGAGAAGTACGACCGCTGCGTCGCCGCACTACGACTCGCCTTCGACCACACGACCGACCGTACGGCCTGAGAGACGCATGCGATACATCGAGAACCTCCCCCACACCATCAAGCAGGAGGACCACGTCAGGATCCCGATGCCGGACGGCGTCCACCTCTCGGCACGCATCTGGCGCCCGGTGTCCTGCGACGACTCCCCCGTCCCGGCGATCCTGGAATACATCCCCTACCGCAAGGGCGATCTGAGTTCGGTCCGCGACTCCATCCACCACCCCTACATCGCCGGGCACGGCTACGCGTGTGTCCGCGTCGACCTGCGCGGTACCGGTGACTCCGAGGGCGTACTCACCGACGAGTATCTGGAAATCGAGCAGAGCGACGCCGAGGCGGTACTCGACTGGCTGGCCGCGCAGCCCTGGTGCGACGGCACGACCGGGATGATGGGCATTTCCTGGGGCGCGTTCGCGGCGCTGCAGGTGGCCGCTCGGCACCCCGCGAGTCTGCGGGCCATCGTCATCTCCTCGTTCACCGACGACCGCTACGCCGACGACATGCACTACATGGGTGGCGCGATGCTGTCCGACAACCTCGCCGAAGCGGGCACCATGTTCGCCTACGCCACGTGCCCGCCGGACCCGTCCGCCGTCGGCGACCGCTGGCGCGAGATGTGGCACGAGCGTCTGGACGCCGTCGAACCGTGGGTCCTGAACTGGCTGCGCCACCAGCGCCGCGACAGCTACTGGCGGCGCGCGTCGGTGTGCGAGGACTACACCGCCCTGCGTTGCCCCGTCCTTGCCTCCAGCGGCTGGGCCGACGGCTACTCCAACGCGGTGACCCGCCTGCTCGCCCACCTGGACGTGCCGCGCAAGGGGCTGATCGGCCCCTGGTCCCACAAGTACCCGCACCTGGGCGAGCCCGGACCCGCCATCGGCTATCTCCAAGAGGTGGTGCGCTGGTGGGACCACTGGCTGAAGGGCGCGGACAACGGGGCGATGGAGGGTCCGATGCTCCGGGCCTGGATGCAGGAGAGCGTGCCGCCCTCCACCTCGTACGAGGATCGCCCCGGCCGCTGGGTCGGCGAGCTCACGTGGCCCTCGCGGCACGTTCACGACACCGCGTACGCGCTGCGCTCCCGCCACCTCACCGCCGAGAACGGGGCCTCCTACGACGCGGGGAGCCAGACGGTACGGTCGCCGCTGTCCGTGGGCCAGTTCGCCGGAAAGTGGGCCTCCTACAACGCCCCGCCGGACCTGCCCTATGACCAGCGTGAGGAGGACGGCGGCTCCCTGGTCTACGAGACCGAGCCGCTGACGGACC
Organism: Streptomyces sp. NPDC058470; assembly: GCF_042721055.1. Lineage (NCBI taxonomy): Bacteria > Bacillati > Actinomycetota > Actinomycetes > Kitasatosporales > Streptomycetaceae > Streptomyces > Streptomyces sp. NPDC058470. Next base: position 35,845 of record NZ_JBHXMF010000074.1, on the reverse strand, counting down.
GGCTGGAGATCCTCGGGGCCCCGCGCGTGGAACTGGAGGTGAGCGCTGACCAGCCCGTGGCCATGGTGGCTGCCCGTCTGTCGGACGTGGCCCCGGACGGCAGCGCCACCCGGGTCACGTACGGCGTCCTCAACCTCACCCGCCGGGACAGCACGGACGAGCCCGCCCCCTTGGAACCGGGCCGTCGCCACCGGGCCACGCTCCACCTGAACGGCGTGGCGCAGGCCTTCCCGCCGGGCCACCGCATAAGGCTTTCCCTGTCCACGTCGTATTGGCCGTTGGCCTGGCCACCTCCGCGGCCCACGCTCCTGACCGTGCACGAACAGCCGTGCCGCCTCCTCCTGCCGGTCCGCCCTGCGGCCGAGCCGGACACCTCGGCCCCCTTCGAGGCTCCCGAGGGCACAGCCCCCATCACCACGACACAAATGACGCCGCCCGAGCAGCGCTGGGAGGTCACCCGCGACCTGATCGACTACGGCGCGGCGTTGAACATCGTCAAGGACCGCGGCACGGTCCACTTCGACGCGATGGACCTGGACGTCGGCTGCCGCGCCCACGAGCGGTACACCTCGGTCGCCGACGACTTCACCTCACCGGCCGGTGAGGTGACGTGGACCATGGGTTTTCGGCGCAAGGACTGGGACGTACAGGTCCGTACGAGCACGACGTTGACCTGCGACGCCGAGGAATTCCACGTCAACGCCACCCTGGACGCCTACGAGGGCGGTCAACGCGTCGCCTCCCGCACCTGGAACGAGTCGATCCCCAGGGACGCGCTGTAGACCGTGCATGCGCAGCCGCTCGGACACGACGCAGCTCGCTCAAGGGAACAGCGCCACCGAGCCTGATCGGGCAACGCGGCCGACATCGCCAGCGGGTGAGCCGACGACGCGGGGGCTTCGACGGCGGGCCGCCCGCGGAGCCGCCTCGGCCGAGGGACGGCAGGCTGCCCGCGGAGCTCTCTCGGCCGAGGGACGGCGGCCTCCCGCCGGGGACGCCGTCTCAGCCCGCGCCCGGCAGCCGGACGGCGAGGATGCCGTCCGCGTCGGTCCTGGTTTCGAAGCATGGCTGCGGCGCGATCGCGGGACCGCGCACCACGGTGCCGTCGGACAGCCGGAACACACTGCCGTGCCAGGGGCACGACACACAGCCGTCGGCGATGTCGCCCTCGGACAGCGGTCCCGACAGGTGGCTGCACCGGTCGGCGAGCACGTTGACCGTACCGTCCTCATCGCGAACCAACAGCAGGGGCACTTCCCCGAGCAGGTGCCGCTCGGGCTTTCCGGGCTTCAGGTCGCTCACCGGACCCAGCCGGTGCCAGCCGGGCTCCACCAAGTGAGGAACGGGCTCCGTCTTGTTGGCTCCCGCGGCTTGCCGGTAGGCGAGATGGCCACCGACGAACCCGCCGACGCCCGCACAGGCCAAACCGCCGAGCCCAAGCACCCGGCCGGCCATCGGGCGTCGCCCGCGCACGGCGAACGACGCGCCGAACAGCGAAACGGCTCCGGCGTTGGCAGCGGCGTGCACAAGGCCGGTGCGCAGCTGCTGTTCATGCTGCTCTGCCCAATCCGTCCAGCCGGCCAACGCGGCGGGAAGCGCCGTCAGCGTGCCCAGGCCGACAAGGACACGAGCCGGCCGGCCCGCGCCGGGCACGAAATCCAGGACGGCAGACGACAGCCAGGCGCCCATCGGCACCTGCACCAGTGCCGGATGGAGCGGATGGCCGAGCTGGCGGCCATGGAGCACATCGCGAAGCGAGGCGAGTGGGAGGGCCCGCACGGCCTTCTGCAGGGGCGTCACGACACGGTCGAGGGCCTCGGCGTTCTCCACCCGCTCAAGCGCACCGAGGCAGGAACGCAACAGACGGGGTACGAAAGCGGCCGCGCGGGTGGTCGGCGTCGGGGAGCTCGGGCCAGTTGTCATGGCTGACGATTCTCCCGGTCCGCGCGCGGCAAACCCGAACATCTCGGGTACGGGAGCCGGCGGGTTCCCCACAACGGCCCGCACGCCTTCGGCCTACCGCCACTTCGGCACTGCCGCGCGGCCTCCTTGCGCGACACGGACCTGCGCGGCGTGCACCCGCGTTCCCGGACCCCCGCGATGCCGTACGCCCCTGACCGGTTCACGCGGGCTCGACCGCGCGCGCCGGCTCGACATTCCGGTCATCTACGTCAACGACAACTTCGGGCAGTGGCGGTCCCATCACGGCGAGATCCTGGAGACCGCCCTGCAGGGACCGCACGCCGACCTCGTACGGTCCTTCGCACCCGACGACGCCTCGCTCTTCGTCGTCAAGGCACGGCACTCCGCCCTTCTACGAGACTCCGCTCAGCTATCTGCTGGCCCAGCAGGGTGTCGAACACGTCGTGCTGTGCGGGCAGGTCACCGAGCAGTGTGTGCTGTACTCGGCCCTCGACGCGCACATCCGCCATCTGAGGGTGCCGGTGGCCCGCGACGCAGTGGCCCACATCCATCCGGACCTGGCCGAGGCCGCCCTGCGGATGAGGGAACGCAACATGGGAGCGCGTATCTCGACCGCGGACGACGTTCGGTTCTGAGCACCGGCGCCTCGTCCCGGGCTTACCCGTCGGCGGTCGTCGGCTCCGGCACGGGTGCGATCCGGGCGGTGAACCCGCCCTCGTGCGAGGCAGACGTCCGCTCCGGCCGGGTGCTCACCTCGTGGCCGGGCCTGCGCACCGACATCCGCAACGCGGGCGGCACCCGGGTCGACGAGCAGGTACAGGTCTGCGACCACGGCCTACAACCCTGACCGGCGGCCGCAAGCCGAGCGTTCGGTGCGGGACCATGGGTCGGACGGCGCGCAGAGACCGGCGGCCGACACTTGACGCTCACCGAGTTCGAGCACCAGGTCGTGCCGCTGTCCCGCGTCCAGCACAAGGTCGAAGGTGAACTGCGCTCCCGTGGAGCCGACCTCGGAGCACGAGACGTCGCCGCCGCCAGTCCAGCGCGGGTGCAGGTCGCCCACTCGCGCGGTCCACACGCCGCAATCGTCGCGTCGTGCCTCGCGCAGGGACTGCGTGCCGTACGCGCCAAGTGGGGGGAGGACCACGCGGACCCGGGCCGGTCCCTCCGCCGCCCGCCCGCGCCGCAGCAGGACGGCCCGGCCCCGATCCCCCGGAAAGGCCGGTGCTTCCCGGCTCTCCACGATCCCGTCCTCTGTGGCCCAGCGGCTGCGCCGGATCAGGGAGCCCTCCTCGTCGTGTCCGCCGGGCACGAAGCGGCCCCTCGGTGTGACGGCGCAGAGGCCGGCTCCGGCGATGAGGGGGTGGAAAAGACCGCGTCACCGTGCCGGCGGGGTGCGCGCGGCCGGCAGGTCTCTCCGCGCGGGCCGGCCAGTGCCCCGCGCTCGCCGTCCGCGAGGAAGGCGTAGTCGTGCAGCGCCTGCGGCGGGCAGGCGTCGTGCTCGGCGGTTTCCGGCGTGTTCATCCTGGCTCCGTTGCTGTCCGTGCCTACCCGGTCCGGTACTTCTCCGCCTGTTCGGCGCGGAGGGTCAAACCGTGGCCGGGTTCGCCGTCGGCACCTGGGCGGATGCTGCCGCCCTGCGGGGCGAGGGTTCCATCGAAGAAGAGGTCCTCGATGCGCACGTGATCGTGGAACCACTCCAGATGGCGCAGGTTGGGGATCGCGGCCGCCGCGTGCGCGTGAACGTGCGGGGCGCAGTGGCCGGAGAGTTCCAGTCCGGCGGCTTCCGCGAGGGCTGCCGCGCGCAGCCAGACGGTGATTCCGCCGCAGCGGGTGGCGTCGGCCTGCAGACAGTCCACCGCTCCGGCGCCGAGCATGTGCCCGAAGTAGGCGAGGGTGTAGCCGTACTCTCCGGCGGTCACCTCTGGTGCGACGGCTGCCCGGATCTGTGCCAGCCCGGCCACATCGTCCGAGGAAACGGGCTCCTCGAACCACGTCACACCGTGCGCGTCGAGGTGTCGGCCCATCCGGATCGCCTGTTTGCGGGTGTATGCGCCGTTGGCGTCGACGTAGAGGTCCGACACGTCGCCGATGCTCCGGCGGGCCTGGGTGATCCGTTCGCGATCTCGCTGCTCGGCCCGGCCCCAGGACTCCCCGATCTTGATCTTCACCCGGGGAATGCCCTGTTCTTCGGCCCAGCGGCGTAGTTGACGATCCAGCTGGTGCTCGTCGTACGTCGTGAAGCCGCCGCTTCCGTACACGGGCACGTGGGTGCGGCTCGCGCCGAACAGCCGTGTCAGGGGCAGGTCGAGCAAGCGGGCCTTCAGGTCCCACAGGGCGATGTCGACGGCCGAGACGGCGCCGGCGACCAGTCCGGGCCGGCCGACGTTGCGGACCGCCCTGTTCATCGCCTCGTTGGCGGCGGGGACGTCCCAGGCGCACCGGCCGGTCACGACGTCGGCAAGTTGCTGCTCGACGACATGGGCGGTCGCCGCCGCGCCGTAGTTGTACCCGAGTCCTGTGGCGCCGCCCCCGCGGACCTGGACCACGATCATGGTGGTCGAGTCCCAGGCCAGCGTGCCGTCGCCCTCAGGTGCGTCGGTGGGGACCGTGTACACGGCGGTCTCGATCCCGTCGACGAGCGGTTCGCTTCCCCGTGCGGTGCGCGGGGCCATCAGTTCTCCCGGCTCTCCTCGGTACCGGGCTTGTCCTGGCGCTGCTTGCTCCCGGGGAGCATTTCCTGCACCTTTGCCTTCAGTCCCTGCCGGATCATGCCGACCCGGTCGCTGTCGCCCTTGGCGACGGCGGAGGCCGCGGCCTCGATCTGGTCGAGACTGGCGTGCGGCGGGATCGGCGGCACGGCGGGGTCGGTCCGGAAGTCGATGACGAACGGCCGGTCGGCGCCGAGCGCCCGCTGCCACGCGTCCTCCACCTCTCCCGGCTTCTCCACCCGCACCCCGCCGAGGCCGATCGAGCGGGCGAAGTCGGCGTACGGCACGTCCGGGAGCGCCTGGGAGGGCAGGAACTGCGGCGCGCCGGACATGGCGCGCATCTCCCAGGTGACCTGGTTGAGGTCCTGGTTGTTCAGGACGGCGATGACCAGCCGCGGGTCCTGCCACTCGGGCCAGTACTTCGCGGCGGTGATGAGTTCGGCCATGCCGTTCATCTGCATGGCTCCGTCGCCGACGATCGCGAGAGCCGGCCGGTCGGGGTGGGCGAACTTGGCGCCGATGACGTACGGCACGCCGGGACCCATGGTGGCGAGCGTGCCGGAGAGGGAGCCGCGCATGTTTCCGCGCATGCGCAGGTGCCGTGCATACCAGTTGGCCGCGGAGCCGGAGTCGGCGGCCAGGATCACGTCGTCCGGCAGGAGAGCGTCCAGGCTGTGTACGACGTACTCGGGGTTGACCGGGTCCGCGTCAACGGCCGCACGGCGCTCCATGACCTCCCACCAGCGAGCCGTGTCCTTCTCGATCTTCTTGCGCCACTTGCCGTGCTTCTTCCGCTTCAGCTGCGGCAGCAGGGCCCTGAGCGTCTCCTGCGCGTCACCGACGAGGTTGACCTCGAAGGGGTAACGCAGCCCGACCATGAAGGGGTCGATGTCGATCTGCACGGCGCGGGCCTGGCCGAACTCCGGCAGAAACTGCGTGTACGGGAAGCTTGAGCCGATGACGAGCAGGGTGTCGCAGTCCTGCATCAGCTCGTAGGAGGGACGGGTGCCGAGCAGGCCGATCGAACCGGTCACGTACGGCAGATCGTCCGACAGGGCGTCCTTGCCCAGCAGGGCCTTGGCCACCCCGGCGCCGAGCACGTCGGCGATCTCCTCCACCTCGGCCCGTGCACCGCGCGCGCCCTGTCCGATCAGGATCGCGACCTTCTCGCCCGCATCCAGCACCTCGGCGGCGCGCGCGAGGTCCACCCCGGCCGGGACCGGCGCGGAGTGTGTCAGGCCGAGGCTGGACGGCACCATCTTGAAGGCGTGGGTCGGCGCGGAGTAGTCCAGTTCCTGCACGTCGGCGGGGATGATGACCGCGGTCACCGTGCGCTTGGCGTACGCGGTGCGCATGGCGCGGTCGATGACGTTGGGCAGCTGTTCAGGGACGGTCACCATCTCGCAGTACTCGGAGGCGACGTCCTTGTACAGGCTCAGCAGGTCGACTTCCTGCTGGTAGGAGCCGCCCATGGCGCTGCGGTTGGTCTGTCCGACGATCGCGACGACCGGAACGTGGTCGAGCTTCGCGTCGTAGAGACCGTTGAGGAGGTGGATCGCCCCGGGGCCCGAAGTCGCGGCGCAGACGCCGACCTTGCCGGAGAACTTCGCGTATCCGACGGCCTCGAATGCGGACATCTCCTCGTGCCGCGACTGGACGAACTTCGGCTTGTTGTCGGATCGCCCCCAGGCGGCGAGGAGGCCGTTGATGCCGTCGCCGGCGTAGGCGAAGACGTGGTCGACGTCCCATTCACGGAGCCGCTGGAGAACGTAGTCGGACACCTTGATGGACACGGGAATTCCTTTCATCGCGCTGATTGTCGATTGCGGAGCCGAGAGGCCCCGGCCGCCACCGCTCCGAGGAGAGCGGCTGCTGCGCCCGCGGCCAGCAGGCGACCGTCACGGGCGGAACCCTCGGGCCGGTCCGCGAGCTTCTCGGGGTGGTCGGCGGGCAGGTGTTGTTCGTCCGTGGCGAGTGCCAGGGCCTCGGCCAGGTGCAGCGCGCGTCGGCCGACGTCGCCCTGTTCGATCTGGGTGCGGCAGCTGAAACCGTCCGCGAGGACCAGCGCACTGGGGGCGGTCTCCCGCACGGCGGGCAGCACCCCTTGCTCCGCCACCGCCATGGACAGGCCGTAATGGCCCCGTTCGAAGCCGAAGTTGCCGGCCAGGCCGCAGCAGCCGGCGTCCAGAACGCGGGCGTCGATCCCGGCGCGCCGCATCAGTTCGCGGTCGGCGTCGTCCTTCGTCACCGCGTGCTGGTGGCAGTGGGTCTGCACGGTCGCCGACCTGGTGAGCGACGGGGGCCGCCAGCCTTCCGGAGCGTGGTTGAGGAGTTGCTCGGCGAAAGTCCGAAACTGCCCGGCCAGTCGTTGGACGTCCTGGTCGTCGGGCATCAACTCGGGTGCGTCGGCGCGGAAGACGGCCGTACAGGACGGTTCGAGGCCCACGACGGGTGTGCCGGCCTCCAGCCAGGGCCGCAGCACGTCGAGCGCACGGCGCAACACCCGTTCGGCTGTGGCGAGTTGGCCGGTAGAGATCCAGGTGAGACCGCAGCACACGGCCCGGGTCGGCACGGCGACATTGAATCCGGCGGACTCCAGGACCCGGACCGCGGACTTGGCGACGTTGGGGTGGAAGTAGGTACTGAAGGTGTCCGGCCACAGCAGGACGGTGCGCGGGTCCGCCGGATCGGGTTCCGCGCTCCTCCGCGCCTGCCACCACTGAATGAAGGACTCCTCGGCGAAGACCGGCGCATCGCGCTCCGCGGCCACGCCGGCGAGGCGCTTGCCCAGGCCGGCGACGCCTGGAGCGGCGAGCGCGGCGTTGACCAGTCGTGGTACCGGCCGGGACAGCCGCGCCCACACCGGCAGCCAGCCCATGGAGTAGTGCGCCGCCGGCCGCAGCCGTCCCTCGTAGTGGTGGGAGAGGAACTCGGCCTTGTAGGTCGCCATGTCCACGCCGACGGGGCAGTCGGACTTGCAGCCCTTGCAGGCCAGGCAGAGGTCCAGGGCGTCGCGGACCTCGGTGGAGCGCCAGCCGTCGGTGATGGCGGAGTCCGCGTGCCCGTCGAGCATCTCGAACAGCAGGCGGGCCCGCCCGCGGGTGGAGTGTTCCTCCTCGCCGGTCGCCCGGTAGGAGGGACACATCACGCCACCCTCGTGCGTACGGCAGTTGCCGATGCCGACGCAGCGCAGCACCGCCCGGTCGAAGGAGTGGTCGTCGTCCGGATAACTGAAGTGCGTGTCGTGGCTGTGCGGGCGCCACAGGGGTCCCAGGCGCAGGTTCTCGTCCACGCGGTAGGGGGCCACGACCTTGCCGGGATTCATCCGGTTGTCCGGGTCGAACAGGGCTTTCACCTGCCCGAAGGCGGCCACCACGTCCTCCCCGAACATCCGGGGCAGCAGCTCGCCGCGTGCCTGCCCGTCGCCGTGCTCACCGGAGAGCGAACCTCCGTAGGAGGCCACCAGGTCCGCGGCCCGGAAGAGGAACTCCCGGAAGTTCGCGACGCCTTCGGCGGTGGTGAGTTCGAAGGGGATACGGGTGTGTACGCAGCCCTGTCCGAAGTGCCCGTACAGGGAGGGGTGTTCGTAGCCGAAGGCGGCGAAGAGCTTCTTCAGGTCGCGCAGATAGTCGCCGAGCACCTCGGGCGCAACGGCCGAGTCCTCCCAACCTTCCCAGGTCTCCCGGCCGTCGGGCGGCCGTGCGGTGACCCCGAGGCCGGCCTCGCGGGCCTTGAGCATCTGGTGTTCGCGCGCCGGGTCCTCGGAGAACGCCACAGTCGGATCGTCTTCGCCGCGTCCGAGCGCCCGGATCAACTGGTGTCCCTGCTCGTCGACTTCGTCCTGGCTGTCCCCGGTGAACTGGACCAGGAGCCAGCTCTCGCCTTCCGGGAGCTCGTGCAGCGAGTCGAGATAGGCGCCTTCCTCGCGCATCAACTGGGCCATCCGCCCGTCGAGGGCCTCCAGTTGCGTCGGGCTGCTGTGTTTCAGCAGCCGTGGCACGTCGTCGGCGGCCGTGCAGATGTCGTCGTAGCCGAGGACGAGGAGGGCTTCGTGCGGCGGGAGCGGCACCACGTCCAGTTCGGCGCGCAGGACGGTCACGAGGGTGCCCTCGCTGCCCACGAGTGCCCGGGCGACGTCGAATCCGTTCTCGGGCAGCAGCGAGTCCAGGTTGTATCCGGAGACCCTCCGCGGGATACGGGGGAACCCGCGCCGTACGTCTGCCATGGTGCGGTCGATGATCTGCCGCAGCCCCTGATGGATCTCGGCCCGCCGGCCGCCGTCGGCGAGGATCTCGTCGTACTCGTCGTCGGAGGTGGGACCGACCCAGCACCTCGTGCCGTCGTAGGTCAGGATCTCCAGGCGCCGGACGTTGTCCACGGTCTTGCCGTACGCCTGGGCTGATCCGCCGCACGAGTTGTTGCCGATCATGCCGCCGAGGGAGCAGTGGCTGTGGGTGGACGGTTTGGGTCCGAACTGGAGCCCATGGTCGGACAGTTGGCGGTTGAGTTCGTCCAGCACGATGCCCGGTTCCACCACGCACGTGCGCTGGGCGGCGTCGATCGACAGCACCTTGTTGCAGTATTTCGTCCAGTCGATGACCACAGCGGTGTTGGTGCACTGGCCGCCCAGGCTCGTCCCGCCCCCTCGGGAGAGCACCGGCGCCCCGAAATCGGCGCACACCGCCACCGCGTCGGCGCCGGCCTCGATCGTGCGCGGGACCACCACCCCGATCGGCACCTGCCGGTAGTTCGAGCCGTCCGTCGCATAGGCGCCCCGGCTGCCCGCGTCGAACCGCACCTCGGCGTCGGCCCGCGCGCGGAGCGCCTTCTCCAGGGCACGCGTGTCCAGCACCGTCTCCGATCCATGTGCCTCGACCACCATCGACTCCCCTCTACGGACGCCCCGACGCCGCTCGGATGCCGTGCGACGGGTTCCCGGTGATCGTGGGGGCTAACGTGCGGTCGCGGTGGATCGGATGGGTTGCACGAGTCACCGCGCCGGCTTCCTGGCCTTGGCGAACTCGATGAGGAAGGCTTCGCAGAACGCCTTCAGGTCGTCGGGCCTGCGACTGGTGATCAGCGTGTTGGGACCGTGGCCGCAGATACGTACCTGTTCGTCGACCCAGGTCCCGCCCGCGTTGCGGATGTCCGTGCGCAGACTCGGCCACGAGGTCAGCGTGCGGCCCGAGACCACGTCCGCCTCGACCAGCGTCCACGGAGCGTGGCAGATCGCGGCGACCGGACGGCCCAGGTCGAAGAAGGCACGTACGAACGACACGGCGTCCTCGTCGGTGCGCAGCAGGTCGGGATTGGCGACCCCGCCCGGGAGGACAAGGCCGTCGAACGTCTCGGCCGACGCCTCGCGCACCACCAGCTGCACGGGAAACACGTCTGCCTTGTCCAGATGGTCGAACGCCTGGATCTGCCCCGGCTCCGTCGACACGAGGACCGGCTCGTGTCCCTGTTCGGTGGCCGCCTGCCACGGCTCGGTCAGTTCGATCTGCTCGACGCCTTCGGGCGCCATCAGGAATGCGATGCGCATGGTGATCGATCTCCTTGTGCGGTTTGCCCTGTGGTCTGGTCCTGGGCCGGTTTTCCACCTGTTCCGGCCGCCCGGCGGCAGCGCAGCAGCTCCTCCCCGTACGGCAGCAGCACACACACGCCGATCCCGGCGGCGATGACCGCGAGATGTCCGCGCGACAGTGGTCGTCGGCGCGGCACGAACCGCCAGCCACTCGGGTCCGAACGCCCGCCGTTCAGAAGGCACTCGACCTGATCGCTGTGCGGGCACATCAGGGTGGTGAGCGCGCGAAGGGCAGGGATTCGAGAAAGCTGTGGATGTGCTGCTCGATCCGGGTGCGCCGGTGCATCACCCCGTCGGCCAGGCCCGGCATGAACCAGCCGGGAAGGGGCCCGTACAGGAGGTAGTGGGTCGTCGCGTCGCCGACGTCGGTTCCCGAACGCGGGACGGCGATCCCTGCGACCCGGCTGCGTTGGCCACTCATGCCTTCGCCTCCCAGTAGAGGATCTGTTCGGCCGGTCCCGTGAAGGTGTGGAGCGAGGTCACACGGTTCTCCCCGGCGTTCGAGCGTTCGAACGTGCGAGTCGGGCGAAGGCTGGACGGCGCGGCGATCTCGATCTCCCGCACCACGTCCACGTGAGTACCCAAGGTCACCAGGCCGTCACCGCCAGCAGCGGCGGCACCAGCCCGCGGCGCTTGGCCCGGATCTTCAGGCATGGCTATCGCGTACCCGAGGACGGGACGCCGACACAGAGGTTTGTCCCCTCACGCCGAGGACACCCGTATTCCGCCACCGTGCACCTTTCCGGAGAAGGACATGCCATGGCAGTGCTCGCCGTGCTCATCCCGCCCCTGATGCTCGGCCTGCTGCTGGCACTGGGCAGATACGAGGAACTGCTGCTCCCGGAGCAGGACACCGCCCGACCGGCACCGGCCGTCGCCCCGACCGAGCCCGTCCCGACAGGGAGTCCCGCACCCTCACCCCGAATCCCTGCCCCGTCGATCGCACACGGCTCTCCCCAGCTTCTCGACGCCAGCTCCCCCCAGCTTCTCGACACCGGCTCTCCCCAGCTTCTCGACACCGGCCCGCCTCAGGTTCTTCGGCGACATGACACAGAGCAGCACCGCCGAGCAGCCCGGCATCTCGCAGAGGCGCGTCGCCCGTCCGATCAGCCGCTGCTGCGACCGACTGCGTGATCAGGTGATGCAGAGCGCGACCTGAGACCCCCTGCGCGCCACCCGCCATCTCGTGACCGGTTTCCTTTCGCCCTCTCAGGGCACTTCGGATGCCAGGTCATCGCGCGCCGCCACCCGGTGGAGGAGTAGCGATGCTTGGATGACGAAACGGAAATAACCAGCCAAATGCGGTGAGTTGGTCTCGGCGGAGGTGCCATGTGAACCGGCGTAAGGCACTCTTCGGCGCGGGCGAGATCCTGGCATGGTGGGCCGTCCTCGCCCTGCTGTGGCTGGTCTTCATCAGCGCGGTGGACACACTGGAGCTCGTGGTGGGCGCGTCCGCCGCGCTGGTCGGCGCGTTCGCCGCGTGGGGTGCGCGTCGGGCGGTGAGCCAGTGGTGAACGGCTGGACCGTCGCCGCGACGGCCGCGCTCGCCGCGGGAGTCGGGGCCACGGTCTGGGGCGTCGCCACGGGCCCACTGCGGCGCCGGGTCGTGGCCCAGAACCTGTCCACATCGCTGGCCTGCCCCGCCCTGCTACTCCTGTCCCAGGGCTACGACCGTCCGTCGTACGTCGATGTCGCCCTGCTCCTGGCCCTGCTGGGCCCCGTCGGCACCCTCGTCTTCGCGCGGCTGCTCGCGGAGGATCTGGCGAAGGATCCCCCGCAGGCGTGGGGGCTCACGTACACGGTCGCGGCATTCGGTGCCGCCGTCGTGGTCGCCGTGTGCGTAGCCACGGGCCCGGGCCGTGCGCTGGTGAAACTCCTGGTCGTCGGCGCCCTGTTGATCGGCGGGAACCTCACCGCGTCCCGTGCCCTGTCCGGCGGCTTCGCGGGGAGCCGACGTGAATGATCCGCTGATCGTCGTGGCGCTGCTGCTGGTCGCCGCGTCCGCGACCGGCGCCGTGGCTACCCGCGACCCCTCGCGGCAGGCCCTCGTCCTGGCCGTCCTCGGAACGGTCCTGGCCGTTCTGTTCACCGTGCTCCAGGCCCCCGACGTGGCACTCTCCCAGCTGGCCGTGGGCTCCGCTCTCACTCCCCTGCTGCTGATGCTGTCCGTACGCAAGGTCCGACGGCCGAAACGGCGGAAGGAAACGCAGCGATGACCCGGCAGGTGCGGCTGATCGTCATGGCCATCGGCGGTACGGGCCTCGCAGCGCTGCTGGTCGCCGCCTGCTTCGATCTGCCGGGCTTCGGCGGGGACCGACACCCGTACGGGGACCGGGTGGTACGTGCCTCCCTCGCCCGGCACACCGCGAACACGATCGCCTCCGTCAACTTCGACCAGCGCGCCTTCGACACCCTCGGCGAGATGAGCATCCTCTTCGCGTCCGTCCTCGGCACCGTCGTCCTGCTGCGCCAGACCCGCGACGAACACCGCGCCGCGCCCGAACCCGAGGAGGTCGCGCTCCCCGTACGCCGGTACGCGCTCCTCGTCCTCCCCGTCGCCGTCCTCACCGGCCTGTACGTGATCGCGCACGGCCAGCTCAGCCCGGGCGGCGGCTTCCAGGGCGGCGTCGTCGTGGCGACCGCCCTGCACCTGCTCTACCTGGGCGCCGACTACCGCGCCCTGGAGCGCATCCGACCGGTCGGCTCCTACCAGGTCGTCGACGCCCTGGCGGCCTCCGCCTACCTCGTGCTGGGCCTCTCCGGACTCGTCGCCGGCACCGCCTTCCTCGCCAACTTCCTCCCGTACGGCACCTTCAACACCCTGTCCTCGGGCGGCACCGTCCCGCTGCTGAACGCGGCCATCGGCATGGAGGTCACCTGCGCGGTCGTCGTACTGCTCGCCCGTTTCCTGGATCAGGCCGTGGAAATCGAGAAGGGAGACGGGAACTGATGCCGGTGCTGCCGTACCTCGTCGCCGCCTGGGTGTTCCTCGTCGGCTGCTACGGGCTGGTGACCAGCCGGAACCTCATCCACGCCGTGGGCTGCCTGGCGGTCTGCCAGTCCGCCACCTATGTCCTGCTGCTGGCCGTCGGCTACCGCGACGGCGGCACCGCACCCGTCTTCTCCGACCTGAAGCCCGGCTCCCGCCCTGTGGTCGACCCGGTGGTCCAAGCTCTCGCCCTCACCGACGTGGTCGTGGGCGCCACGGTGACCGCCGTGCTGCTCGCCCTCGTCCTGCAGATCGCCAAACTCCACGGCACGGTCGACCCCGACGAACTCTCGGAGCTGTGCGGCTGATGCACCACGTCCTGCCGGTACTCGTCACCGCCCCTCTACTCGGAGCCACTCTCCTCGTCGCCGGCGGGCGCCATCTGTCCCGCGTCGCCGCCGAGACGGTGGGCTGTGTCTTCGCCGGGGGCACGGCAGGACTCGCGATCCTGCTGCTCCTCAACTCCTCGCCGCCCATGACCGAATGGGTGGGCGGCTGGACTCCCGAAGGCGGCGAGAGCGTCGGGATCGTTCTCGTCGGGGACGGACCGGGGCTGGGCATGGCCACGCTCGCCTCGCTGCTGACCGTAGCGGCGCTGGCGTACTCCTGGCACTACTTCGACGAACCACCCCGTCGCCACGCGGGCTCCTTCCCCGCCCTGATGCTGCTCTTCCAGGGCGGCATGTGCGGTTTCTCGATCGCGGGGGACCTGTTCGACGCCTTCGTGTTCTTCGAGTTGATGAGCGTGGTGGCGTACGCACTGACCGGTCATCGCGTCGAGGAAGCGAAGGCCGTACAGGGCGCGTTGTCCTTCGGGGTCCTCAACTCCCTTGGCGCGTATGCCATGTTGATGGGCATCGGCCTGCTGTACGCGCGTACCGGCGAACTCGCCATGGTGAGGATCGGCCAGGGACTCGACCGGCACGGCGGTCCCGACGCCCTCACCCTCGCCGCCTTTGTACTGGTCCTGACCGGCCTGCTGGTGAAGGCCGCGGCCGTGCCGTTCCACTTCTGGCTACCAGACGCACACGCGGTCGCGCCCACACCCGTATGCATGCTGCTGTCCGGGGTCATGGTCGAACTCGGCGCCTACGGCGTCTGGCGGGTCTACCGGACCGTCTTCTCCGGTCCGGGTGGCATCCCGGCGTCCGACCTGGAGCGTGGCCTCGTCGTCCTCGGTGTGCTGACCGCCGTGGTCGGCGCGGTCATGTGCTGGCACCAGCGGCACATCAAACGGCTGCTGGCGTACTCCACCGTCGCCCACACGGGGCTCTTCCTCATCGGGATCGGTAGCCTCAGCCCCGAGGCCGACGACGGGGTCGCGCTGTACATCCTGGGCCACGCAAGCGTGAAGGCCGCCCTCTTCGCCTGCACCGGCGTCCTCCTCGACCGGTACGGCTCGGTGGACGAACACACCCTGCACGGGCGCGCCCACAAGCTGCGCGGAGTCGCCGTGCTCTACGTCGTCGGCGCACTGAGCCTCGCCGGCCTGCCGCCCCTCGGCATCGGGCTCGGGAAAGCCGTGATCGAGGAGACACTCAGCGGCCCGATGACCGCGCTGTTCGTCGCCGTGTCGGCGGTGACCGCGGGCGCGGTGCTCCGGGTCGCCGCGCGGGTGTTCTTCGGACTCGGCCCCCAGGCCGACGACGATTCCTCGGACGAGACCACCGGCACGGGGGAGGAACCGGAGACCCGGCACCGGCTGAACCGGGTGCCGGACACCATGACCGCGGTCCCCGCCGTGCTGCTCGTCGCGTCCCTCGCCGTGGGAGCGGTACCCGGCTTCGCCGCCGAGGTCGGACACGCGGTATCCGGCGGGGCCGCCCCCTCGCCGCACTGGACCCCCGCCGGGACACTCCTCGGCCTCACCTCGACGCTGCTGGCCCTCGGCCTTGCCACGCTCGCCGTGACACGCCCGAAGCTGCGCGGCGCCCGGTCATGGACGGCTCCGCTACGACGCCTGCAGTCCGGCCACATCGGCGACTACGTGGCCTGGCTGCTGGTGGGCACGACCCTCCTGGCATCGCTGACCCTGCCGGGCATCCTCAACGGCTGAACGGATCGCGGAAGCGGTAGGGGCGTTGCCGACGCATGGCCGAGCCGGGTCGTGTTACCCCAGTGGTATCGCCCGGACATCGAAATCCGATCACCAAGGCGATGGACCATCGGCGTCCGGGCCACTGCGCACACCGGGACCGGGTGAGCAGGTGGAGCGCCGGACGCCGGACCGGCCCTGCAAACTGCCGAAGCTGTCCTGGTGGGCGGTACCCAAGGACACGAGGGGCACGATCAAGGAGTTCCAGGACGACGAGCTCGCCGACCGGGCCGCGGGGCACTGACGTACTGCGTGGTGCTGTGCTGTTCCCGGCACGGCTGCTCCTGGTCTCGCTGCTCGGTATCGCCGACAGTTCGGCGACACAGCAGGTCCTGGACAACATCGAGAAACTGACGCCGAGTTCGACCCAGGACATCATCAGCGACGCGGTGCAGCAGCTTCGGGCACCCTGCGGCATCGTCCAGCACCGCCCGGCCGGCGCGCGCAGCAGGTCGCCAGCCGCGTCCAGCGCCGGCAGCCGGTCGAAGTACGTGGCGTAGAAGGCGTGGTGGGCCGCGACGAACTACTCGTCGGCCTCAGGATCACGGTCCTCGCCGAGCAGGTGCTCGATCAGGTCGCCGCTGCCTGGCCGGCTCGAAACACCGCCCACTTGATAGCCGCGGGGCTACCGAACAACCCGATCTCCTCACCCGATGGGACGGCCAGGTCGGCTGGACCGGCACCGACTTCCACGACCAGGACTCGACCATGATCTCCTTCACGTACTGGCCGGGCCTTCCCCGGCAGGAGAAGCGGCACGTCTCCGGGCACGTCACGGCAGGTCACTTTCCCGTCCGGGGCAGGATGCCAAAACCGCAGTTGGCTGGCGGCCTCGGCCATCGGACCGGTCAGGATGCGTCCTTGTTGCTCTCCTCTGCTGCCTCGGTCTCGAAGCCGACACCGCGGTACTCAGGGTGGTTGAGGTTGAACCGCCCCGGATCGAATGGAGGCTCCGGACTGTCCCGAGTTGGGCGGAGTCGAGTTGCTTGGTTTCAGGCTGGCGGGGTGCGGAGTTCCTACTCCACCGGGCTGAGCATGTCCAGCGCGGAGTGCCTGCGCTGTCGGTTATGGAAGATTTCCAGGTACTCGAACAGGGCGGTGGACAGCTCCAGCCGCGTCCGCCACCGTCTGCGGTTGAGCAGTTCGACCTGGACACGGGCCCAGAAGGACTCCATCATCGCGTTGTCCACGCAGTCCCCGAGGGAGCCCATCGAGGGCAGCAGGCCGGAGGCCCTCACCCGCCCAGGCCTGACGGGTGAAGTTCCGCTCCACCAGGTGGGCGACCGAGGGCGTCACGCACCTGGCGCGGGGGCTCCGGTTGCCGGGCAGACCGTGCAGGCCGACGCGCTGCATCAGCAGCTCCACAGTGCCGTGGCTGACATGGATGCGCAGGGCTCAGACGGAGTTCCGCGTCGACCCGGCGGGAGCCGTAGGTGCCGCGGGAGGCGGTGTGGATGCCCACGATGACCTCGGTCAGCCAGGCGGTTCGACGGCGGTCGGTTGTGCCAGCGTAGTACCCGGACTCGGCGACATGCAGCACCCGGCAGGCCAGCTGCACCGGCAGGTGTTCACCAGCCATCACGCGGATGGCTTCGAACAGCCTTTGGGGACGTCATCTCCCCCAGCAGTTCGGCGGCTCGGCGGTGGATGGCCAACTCGGCCTCCAGCTCGGCAATGTGTTTGCGGGCCGAAGCCGGTTCGGACGGGTCGCTGCTGGTCGTGCTGGGCAACTGGCCTGTTTCGATGAGGTCCTGGCGGTGCCAGACATAGATCGTCTGGTCGCTGACGCCGAGGAGCTGGACGACCTCGGTAACTCTCCTCCCGGATGCGACGAGATCGAGAACCTTGCGGCGGAACTCGGGCGGATAGCTGCGGGGCATCACGGCCACCGAAGACTGCTGGATCGTCAATTGTCCAGCAATCCGATTCCATCAGAACCGGGTCATACCAATCAGACCCGGAGCGGTTCAGACACCGCACAAGTCCGCAGCCATCCGTGAGTGTCCGCAGCACGTCCCTCGTGCAGATCCCTGAGCGCGTCACGCAACTCCATCGTCACCTGCCCCGGTTTCGCGTTCCCGATCAACCATCGGTCCTCGCCGTCGCGCACCTCACCGACCGGTGTCACGAGCGCCGCCGTTCCGCACGCGAACGTCTCCGTGATGACGCCCGACTCGCTCTGCGATCGCCACTGATCGACGGAGATCCGCTCCTCGCGGACGGTGTACCCGCGCTGTGCTCCCAGCGTGAGCAGCGTGTCGCGGGTGACACCGGGAAGCAGCGTTCCGGTGAGCGGCGGGGTCACGACTTCAACCGCCCGGCCCGTTCCGCGTACGAAGAAGAGGTTCATACCGCCCATCTCCTCGATCCAGCGGCGCTCCACCGGGTCGAGCCACACCGCCTGGTGGCACCCTGCCTCGGCCGCCGCCTGCTGGGCCAGGAACGCTCCGGCGTAGTTCCCCGCGCACTTGGCCTGACCGGTACCGCCGGGCGCGGCCCGAGAGAAGTCCCGGGTGATCAGCACCGACACCGGGTCCGGCCGGTCGGAGAAGAAGCCTCCGGTGACGAAGCCCATCAGCAGGAACGTGTACTGGCGCGCGGGCCGCAGCGCCAGACAGGGCTCGCTGGCGAACAGTACGGGCCGCAGGTACAGGCTCAGGGCCGGGTCGTCGGCGGGCAGCAGGTCGCCGTCGCGGCCGACGAACGCGTCCACGGCCTCCAGGAACAGCTCCTCGGGCAGTTCCGGCATGGCGAGCCGGCGGGCCGACTGCCGGAAGCGCCGTGCGTGCGCGTCCGGCCGGAACGTGGCGAGCGTTCCGTCCTGCCGCCGGTGGGCCTTCAGGCCCTCGAACACCACCTGGCCGTAGTGCAGCCCCGCCATCGCCGGGCTGAAGGTCAGGTCGCCGTAGGGCAGCAGCCGCGGACGGTCCACCCAGCCCTGGTCGGCGGTCCACTCCAGCATCACCATGTGGTCGGTGAAGCGCTCCCCGAAGCTGTGCCTCGTCGTCACTGCGCGTTCCTTTCGCCGGTTCTGCGGATCCGTCAGACCAACGGGGCGTAGAAGAAGGTGTCCCGGCTGCGGAACGTGCCGGTTTCGGAGAAGGTGAAGAAGTCCGCGAACCGGAGCGAGACCGACCGGCCGTCGTGCAGGGTCCCCTCGAACGTGCCGTGCACGGCCGCGTCGTCCTCGTGCACCAAGAGGGTGGACAGCGTGTGCCGCCCTTCCTTGATCACACGCTCCTCGCGGTAGAAGCGCTCCAGCTCCGCCCTGCCGACCAACGGGTCGTAGCCCGGACGGCAGTAGACGGCTTCGTGATCGAAGAGCTCGACGAGGGCGGGCAGGTCCCCCGCGTCCACCAACTCGTAGTAACGGCGAATGCGCTGTGCGGTGTTCACCGGCGGCCTCCCTGGGATCATGACGTCAGCGGACGGGGATCCGTGTGCGCGGTTCCGTGGAACAGCTGCGAGCTCCACCGGCCGGTTCAGTCGGCGACGAGCACCTCGACCCGCGGGCCGCCTTGGCCGGCTCCCGCCGGGTCATACGCCTCGGCCAGGCGCAGTGCCTCCTCGATCAGCGTTTCGACGATCTTCGATTCCGCTACGGTGCGGACCACTTCGCCCTTGACGAAGATCTGGCCCTTGCCGTTTCCGGAGGCCACGCCGAGGTCGGCTTCCCGGGCCTCGCCGGGACCGTTGACCACGCAGCCCATCACGGCGACGCGCAGCGGGACCTCCATCCCCTCCAGACCGGCGCTGACCTCGTCCGCGAGCTTGTAGACGTCCACCTGGGCGCGTCCGCAGGAAGGGCAGGAGACGATGTCGAGCTTGCGCGGGCGCAGATTGAGCGACTGGAGGATCTGGTCGGCGACCTTGATCTCCTCCGGCGGAGGAGCGGACAGCGACACCCGGACGGTGTCGCCGATGCCCTGGCGCAGCAGCGCCCCGAAGGCGACCGCGGACTTGACCGTGCCCTGGAAAGCCGGGCCGGCCTCGGTGACGCCCAGATGGAGGGGGTAGTCGCAGGACTCGGCGAGCAACTCGTAGGCGCGGACCATGACGACCGGGTCGTTGTGCTTCACGGAGATCTTGATGTCGTGGAAGTCGTGCTCGGCGAAGAGGCTCGCCTCCCAGAGGGCCGACTCCACCAAGGCCTCCGGGGTGGCCTTCCCGTGCTTGGCCAGCAGCCGGGCGTCCAGCGAGCCAGCGTTGACACCGATCCGGATGGGCGTGCCGTGGTCCTTGGCGGCACGGGCGATGTCCTTGACTCGGTCGTCGAACTTCTTGATGTTGCCGGGATTGACCCGGACCGCGGCGCAGCCCGCCTCGATCGCGGCGAACACATAGCGCGGCTGGAAGTGGATGTCGGCGATCACCGGGATCCGTGACTTGGCGGCGATCAGCGGGAGGGCGTCCGCGTCGTCCTGCGAGGGGCAGGCCACCCGCACGATGTCGCAGCCGGCCGTCGTCAGTTCGGCGATCTGCTGGAGGGTGGCGTCGACGTCGGCGGTGCGGGTCGTCGTCATGGACTGGATGGAGATCGGGGATTCGCTGCCCACCCCCACCTTGCCGACCCGTAGCTGACGCGTCGGACGGCGCGGCGCGAGGACTGGCGCGGGTACGGACGGTATTCCGAGCGAGACCGTCATAGTCGTTCTCCTGGTCTGTGTCGAGGGGCGGGATCCGGGTTGTGCGGGCTACTGGTCCGCCCCGATAGGCTGGGGGGCCAGCTCGTCGATGCGGACGGCGTCGTCGCGCCGGGCGAGCGCCTCGACGACGGCCCGGGTGAGGTTGCGTCCCGTGAGCCCGCACTCGGCGAGGATGTCGGCGCGCCGGCCGTGGGCGAGGAAGCGCTGGGGAAGTCCGAACGTGCGCACCGGGTTCCGGGCGCCGGCGTCGGCGAGGGCCTGGGCGACGGCGGATCCGGCTCCCCCGGCGCGTCCGCTGTCCTCGACGGTGGCGACCAGGCCGTGGTCGAGTCCCATGTCCACGAGGGCGACGGGCACCGGGGTGATCCAGCGCGGGTCGACGACGGTGACGCCGTAGCCGTGCTCGGCCAGCCGATCGGCCGCTTCCAGGCAGACCCCGGCCATCGTGCCGACGGACACGAGCAGCACGTCGCGTGCGCCGGTCTCGGCGCGGCGCAGTACGTCCATGCCGGCGATCGTGTCGACCGCGGGGATGTCGCCCCCCGTGGCGCCCTTGGGGAAGCGCAGCGCGGTGGGCCCGTCCTGGACGGCGACGGCCTCGCGCAGCGCACGGCGCAGGGTGGCGGCGTCACGCGGTACCGCCACCCGCAGTCCGGGCACCAGCTGGAACAGCGACAGGTCCCACATGCCGTTGTGGGATGCGCCGTCGTCCCCGGTCACACCTGCCCGGTCCAGCACGAAGGTGACCGGGGCGCGGTGCAGGGCGACGTCGAGCAGCAGCTGGTCGAAGGCACGGTTGAGGAAGGTGGAGTAGAGCGCCACCACGGGGTGCAGGCCACCGAGGGCGAGGCCCGCCGCCGAGGTGACGGCGTGCTGTTCGGCGATGCCCACGTCGAAAGTGCGGTCGGGGAAGCGGTCGGCGAAGCGGGACAGGCCGGTGGGCGCGAGCATGGCCGCGGTGATGGCCACGAGGTCGGGGCGTCGGGCGCCGAGGTCGGCCAGTTCCGCGCCGAACACGTCGGTCCAGGCGGGCGAGGCGGGACCGTCGGTCCGTGCGGCGGCCGGAGCGGCGGGCCGAGGGCGCACCGCGTGGAAGCGGTCGGCCTCGTCCTGTTCGGCGGGGGCGTGGCCGCGACCCTTCTCGGTCAGGCAGTGCACGACGACCGGCCCGCCGAGACGTGCCGCGTGGTGCAGGGCCTGCTCCAGGACGGCGATGTCATGTCCGTCGACGGGGCCCACATAGGCCAGCCCCAGATTCTCGAACACGTTGTGCGGGGGGCGTTCCTCGGTGCGCAGCAGGGCCAGGTGCTCGGGGATGCCGCCGATCGTGGGGTCGTAGGAACGGGTGTTGTCGTTGAGGACGACGACCACAGGGCGGTGGGGCGCCGCCGCCAGGTTGTTCAGGCCCTCCCAGGCCATGCCTCCGGTCAGTGCGCCGTCGCCGATGACCGCCACGACCGCGCGGTCGGCGACGCCCCGGAGTTCGTACGCCTTGGCCAGTCCGTCGGCGTAGGACAGGACCGTGGAGGCGTGGGAGTTCTCGATGACGTCGTGCTCGGACTCGGTCCGGGAGGGGTATCCGGAGAGGCCGCCCGGCTGCCGGAGCGTCCCGAAGGCCCCGGCTCGGCCGGTGATGATCTTGTGGGGGTAGGTCTGGTGCCCGGTGTCCCACAGGAGCCGGTCGCGCGGGGACTCGAAGACGCGGTGCAGGGCGAGGGTCAGCTCGACGACTCCGAGGCTCGGTCCGAGGTGCCCGCCGGTGCGGGTCACCTCCTCCACCAGCAGCCGCCGGATGTCGGCGGCGAGTTCCTCGGTCTGCCGGGGGGAGAGGGTGCGCAGGTCGTCCGGTCCGTGGACCGACTCAATCGACGTCATGACGGATCCCGTTCTGGTCACAGGGCTTCATCGGCCAGTGCGGTGCGCGGTACGCGACCGGTATCCGGGACGGCGAGCCGGGCAGGCATGGAGAAGACGACGTCCTCGGGGGTTCCCTCGGCCACCTCGACATCGGTGTAGCCGAGGGAGGCCAGCCGGTCGACGAGTCCGCGGACGAGGACTTCGGGGGCGCTGGCGCCGGAGCTGACGCCGATGCGCGCCACCGAGGTGAGCCAGGACTCGTCCAGGCAGCCGGCGTCCGGGACGAGGTGTGCGGCGGCGCCGTGCTGCCGGGCGACCTCCACCATGCGGATGGAGTTGCTGGAGTTGCGCGAGCCGACGACGAGGACGAGGTCGTTGTCGCGGGCCAGCGCCTTGACGGCGTTCTGGCGGTTCTGGCTGGCGTAGCAGATGTCGCTGCCGACCGGGCCGACGAGGTCGGTGAACCTGCGGCGCAGGGCCTCGACGACTCGTGTGGTCTCGTCGAACGACAGGGTGGTCTGGGTGAGGTACGCCACCGGCGCGTCGTCCGGGAGGTCGAGCAGTGCCACGTCCTCCTCGGTCTCAACGACCAGAGTCCTCTCGGGGGCCTCGCCACGGACGCCCTCGACCTCCTCGTGGTCGGCGTGGCCGACCAGCAGGATGGTCCGTCGGTCGCGGGCGTACCGCAGGGCCGCCTGGTGCACCTTGGCGACCAGCGGGCAGGTCGCGTCGATCACGTCGAGCCGGCGTTTCGCCGCTCCGGTCCGTACCATCGGCGACACTCCGTGGGCGGAGAACACGCAGACCGCGCCCTCAGGCACCTCTTCCTCGCTGTCGACGAAGCGGGCGCCGCGCTTTTCCAGTTCGGCGACGACGTGGTGGTTGTGCACGATCTCCTTGCGGACGTACACGGGTGCGCCGTGCAGGTCGAGAGCGCGCTCCACGATGCCGATGGCGCGGCGCACACCGGCGCAGAAGCCGCGTGGCTGGGCCAGGGCGATGCGCTTGGCCGAGTCGTCGAGCACGCCGTCGGCGGCTGTCCCTGGGATGGGCGGGCTGGTGGTGCTCATGGCGCGCTCCGTTCGGGGGAGAGGGAGAGGGGTCTGGGGGCGGCGGCCGCAGGCGAGTGTCCGCGGGACGCGCGCCAGAGTCCGGCGTACTTCCCGCCCAGGGCGAGCAGTTCCTCGTGCGTTCCGTCCTCGTGGACCCGGCCCTGGTCGATGACGACGATCCGGTCGGCTCGGGAGGCGACGGAGAGGCGATGGGCGACGATGAGGGTCGTACGGCCGGCGCTGAGCCGCTCGGTGGCCCGGTTCACCAATGCCTCGGTGGCGAGATCGAGGGACGAGGTGGCCTCGTCGAGCAGGAGGACGTCCGGTCGGACGAGCCCGGCCCTGGCCAGTGAGATCAACTGCCGTTGTCCGGCTGAGAGGTTGCGTCCGCTTTCGCTGACGGGGTGGTCGTAGCCGCCGTCGAGTGCGGTGATCGTGTCGTGGGCGCCGACCCGTCGCGCCGTCTCGACCACCTCGGCCTCGGTCGCGTCCGGCCGTCCGTAGGCGATGGCCTCGCGGACGGTTCCGGCGAACAGGTACGGGTCCTGCGGGACGAAGCCGAGCCGCTGCCGGAAGGACGTGAGGTCCAGGTCACGCAGGTCGATGCCGTCGAGGCGGACGGCGCCGTGCGTCGGATCGTAGAACCGGGCGACAAGCTTGACCAGCGTCGACTTGCCCGCCCCTGTCTCGCCGACGAACGCGACCGTCTGTCCCTGCGGGATGCGCAGCCGGACGCCCGTCAGCGCCGCGCCGCCGCCACGGTAGTGGAAATGCACGTCGTCGAACACGAGTTCGCCGCGCAGGGACCGGACGGGCCTCGACCCCTCGGCGACGGGAGTGGAGCTGGGCAGTCGCAGCAGGTCCCGGATACGCAGCAGGGACACCCGGGCCTGCTGGTAGCCGTCGAAGAGCTGGGAGAGCTGCTGGACCGGGACGAAGAACAGGTCGAGGTAGAGCAGGTACGCCACGAGGGTGCCGACCGTCATCGTGCCGGCGACAACGCGGGTCGCGCCGATCCACAGGATCACGGCGGTGGCGCAGGTGGCGAGGAACTGGATGAACGGGAAGTAGACGGCCATCAGGAGCTGTCCGCGCACGCGGACGGACCGGTAGTCGTCGCTGAGCCCGGCGAAGCGGCGCACGGCGGACTCTTCGCGGCGAAACGCCTGGGTGGTCCGCATGCCCGCGGCGGCCTCCTGGAACTCGCTGTTGACGAGGGCCACCCGCTCCCGTGCCCGGGTGTAGGACCGGGCCGACTCTCTGCGGAACACCGCGGTGGCGAGGAGCAGCACCGGCATGACCGCCAGGACGACGAGCATCATCCCCGCGTCGGCGAGACAGAGCGCCACCAGGACGCCCACCAGGGTCAGCGCGCTGACCAGCACGCCGACCAGGCCGGTCTGGAGGAACGAGGACAACGAGTCGACATCGGTCGTCATCCGCGTCATGGTGCGACCGGCCGCCTCCTTCTCGAAGTGGTCGAGCCCGAGTCTGTGCACATGGGCGAAGACGCGCAGGCGCAGCGCGTACAGGAGCCGCTCCCCGGTGCGGCCTGTGACCCTGATGGCGGCCCACTGGACGACGTACTGCGTCACGACGAGGGCGAGGCACACGAGAGAGGCCGTCCACACGGTGTCGACGGCGAGACGGCGTGTTCCGCCGTCGATCCCGTTCCGCATGACGAAGGGCATGACCAGACCGGCGAGCGCGTCGGCCACGACCAGCGCCAGCCCGAGGACGATCGGCGGGCGGAATCCGCGCAGCAGATGACGCAGACCGAACGCGCGCCCTGCCGTGCGCGTGAGATCCCGTACGGCCGCGTCCTCGTCGACGCCAGGCGTGTCCATGGCCGGCGGGAGCGCCGCGAGCCGGCCCCGCATCCGGGCGGCCGACGCGGACTCCGGGGCGGGGGCGGACCGCCTGGCGGGCAGGGCGGCGGGGCGGTCCGCGCGGACGGGGCCGGCCGCAGGGACGCGGGACTGTGCCGCGGGTTTTGCGGGGTGGTCCTGGAGGACGGTGCGGTAGTGGGCGCAGCGTGCCCGGAGTTCGTCGTGGGTGCCGATGTCGACGATGCGGCCGCCGTCCAGGACGGCGATGCGGTCGGCCAGCGCCACGGTCGATCTGCGGCGGGCGACGAGGAGCGTCGTGCACCGCCCGGCATGGCGGCGCAGCGCGTCGTGGATGTCCTGCTCGACCTGTGCGTCCACGGCGGAGGTGGCGTCGTCGAGGACGAGGATCCGGGGCGCGGTGACGAGGGCCCTCGCGAGTGCGAGGCGCTGCCGCTGTCCCCCGGACAGGGCACTGCCGCCTTCGCCGACCTCGGTGTCGTAGCCGTCCGGGAGTGCCGTCACGAAGTCGTGGGCTCGGGCTGTGCGGGCCGCGGCGTGGATCTCCGCCTGTGTGGCGTCGGGCCTGCCGTAGCCGATGTTGTCGCGCACGCTGCCGGTGAAGAGGACCGTGTCCTCGGGCACGGTGGCCACGGCGCCGCGCAGGGAGTCGAATTCCAGCTCGCGTAGGTCGATGCCGCCGACGCGGACCGCTCCGGCCGACACATCGTGGAACCGTGACAGCAGCCGGCCGAGCGTGGACTTGCCCGCTCCGGGGGCGCCGACGACGGCGACCGTCTCGCCGGGGGCGATGCGCAGGGAGACGTCGGTGAGCACCGGCCCTCCCGTGCCGTAGGCGAAGGTGACCCGGTCGAACTCGACCCCGAGGGGCGTCTGGCGGGGCAGACGTTCGGAGCCCTCCGTCAGCACCGGCCGGAGGTCGATCACTTCGAGCACCCGGGCGACGCCCGACCCGGCCTGCCGGCCCATGGTCAGCAGCGCGGCCAGGGTCTTCACCGGGCCGACGAGCTGGGCGAGGCAGGCCGAGAAGGCGAGGAAGGTCCCGAGGGTCAGCTGGCCGCGGACGGCCAGCCAGCCGCCGAGGGCCAGCACCCCGACCTGCCCGAGGGAGGGCACGGCCTGGAGGGCGGGGGCGTAGCGCGCGTTGAGCCGTACGGCCCGCATCCGGCCCGCGAACAGCCGCCGGGCGGCAGCCGACAGCCGGGTCATCTCCTGGTGTTCCTGGCCGAAGCCCTTGACGACGCGGATGCCCGCGGTGGAGCTGGCGACGACGCCGGCCAGGGCGGCTGCCTCGTTCTGGGCGTACCACGTCGCGGGGTAGAGCCAGGTGGTGCTGCGCCGGCCGATGAACCACAGCGCCGGTATCAGTGCGAGCGCGACGAGCGCGAGCAGGGGGGACAGCACGGCCATCAGGGCCAGGGAGACCAGGAGCGTGCCGGCGCTGGCGATCGCCGTGGGAACGGTCGACACAAGGCCGAAGACCATGTTGAGGTCACCGGAGGCGCGGCCGAGCAGTTGCCCGGTGTTCAGCTCGTCCTGGCGGACGCCGTCGAGCGCCGCCAGCGAGCGCAGGAGATCGACGCGCAGCTCGTGCTGGACGTCGGCGGCGAGCCGGCCGGCGTACAGACGCCTGAGGAAGGCGGCGAGGTATCCGGCGGCGGCGGCCGCCAGGAGCAGTCCCGTCCACAGCGTGGCCGAGCGGGCGGGTCGGATGACGACGTCGTCGACGAGCACCTTCGTGACGAGGGGGACGAGCGCGCTCACCGCCGTTCCCGCGCCGGCGGCAAGGACCGACACCAGCACGCTGCGGCGGTGGCGCAGACAGCGGCGGGTCAGCCGACGGGCCCAGGAGCCCTGGTGCGTGCGGTCGTGCTCGGTGGTCATCCCGGGCCTCCTTATCGTGGTGTCGGTCGGGTGGGGTGCCGCGGTCAGCGCGCGCACAGCCGGAGGTCGATCCGGAGGTCGGCGCCGTCGAGGCAGGCGACCGCCAGGACGTGGGGGCGAGGCCCGGTCGGCAGTACCGCGCAGGCGGCGCCCGTCCCGTCCGGCAGGGGGGCGAGTGCGGGCGGCTCGCCGGGGCGAGGACGCGGCGGCCAGTGCGCGGGGGCCTGCAGACACTGGGTGAGCCCGCCGGCGGCCAGCCCGTGGCCGCGGGCCTTGCCGACCGCTTCCTTCTGGGTCCAGAGCCAATAGAAGGCCCGGACCCGTTCCGGCCGTGGCAGCCCGGCCAGCCAGTCGGCGTCCGCCGGGGCGAACCAGCGCCGCGCCATCCGCAGTGCCGGAAGCGGCCGTACCGTCTCGACGTCCACCCCCACCGGCGCGTGGGGACTGAGCGCCACCGCTCGTGCGCCCGGACTGTGGCTCACGCTCACGTGGAGATCCGAGGCCGGTCCTGTCAGCCGGGGCCGGCCCCCGGCGTCGTAGTCGATGCCGATGCTGCGCCGGGGGCTGCCGGACAGCTCCGCGGCGGCGCGCAACAGGGTGGCGTGGGCCGCGCCCCGTTCGCCCGAGGCGACCGGGCCCCAGAGCACCGTGACGGCACCGGGGCCGGTCACAGCGGTCAGACCGCCATCTGGCGGATCAGGCTGTTGGGCCGCATGTCGGTCCAGTTGGCCTCGATGTAGTCGAGGCAGGACTGGCGGTCGCTCTCGGGGAGCACGACGTCCCAGCCTGCCGGGACCTCGGCGAAGTCGGGCCACAGGGAGTGCTGCCCCTCGTCGTTGACCAGCACGACGTAACGCCCCTCGGCGTTCTCGAACGGGTTCGTCATCTCTTTGCCCTTCCGTTTTTCTTTTCCACTGCCGCTATTTCTAGTCAACCGACAGAAGGGTCGGCAACCTTTTTTGAAGATTTCAGGGAATATCCCTGAGTCCCCGCTCGGGAGAATTGACGAGAACCGCCACATTGCCCGGCGGCTGCTTTCCTTCGTAGACGATCTGGTGCGCCTGTCCGAGGTCCGCGAAAGGCATGGTCAGACCCAGGCACGGATCGACGTGCCCCGCCGCGACGAGATCGATGATCGCCGCGGTCTGGCGCACGTTCGCCGCGTGGGAACCCTGGAGCCGCTTCTGGAACATCCAGAGGAACCGCAGGTCAAAAGCCCCGTCGTAACCGCTGGTGCCAGCACAGGTGACGACCATCCCGGCTCGGTCGCAGACATACACCGACGTCGGCAGAGTGGCCCGGCCCGGATGCTCAAGGACGATGCTCGGGGATCTGCGCTCACCGATCGCATCCCAGCAGGCGCGGCCGAATTCACGAACGCCGGACATCCATTCCCGATAGGAGACGGAATCGTCCGGATCCGGCAGTCGACCCCAGTGGTCGAAATCGTTCCGATTGATGACCCCGCGGGCCCCCAAGCGCTTACAATAGTCGAATTTCTCGTCGTCCGAAACCACGGCGACTGGAATTCCACCGAAATACTTTGCGATCTGGATCGCCATCGAACCCAACCCGCCGGCGCCGCCCCAGACGAGCACGGGGTCTCCCGGCCGCACGGTGTGCGGGTGCCAGCCGAGCAGCATGCGGTAGGACGTGGAGCCGCCGCCCAGGAAGCAGCCGGCTTCCTCCCACGTCAGATTCGGGGGCTTGCGGTGGCACTGGTACTCGTCGGCCACGGTGAACTGCGCGAACGAACCGAAGTTCAGCTCGTACCCCCAAGCCCGCTGGGACCGGGAGGCGGTCGGGTCGACGCCGAGTCGGATGTCCGGGGCCGACTCGTCCCAGGCGACGCCGCCGACGATGACGTGGTCGCCCACCCGCAGCTGCTTGACCCCCTCCCCCACGGCCCAGACCACTCCCGCGCCCTCGGATCCGGCGATGTGGAAGTCGTGCGGGTCCCCCGCTCGCTGCCGGTCCGCGATGACGTCAGCCGGGGTGCCGAGTCCCGCCCAGATGCCGTTGTAGTTGATCCCCGCCGCCATCACCATGATGAGCACCTGGCCGCGCCCGACCTCGGGCGCCTCGACCGTCTCGATCCGCATGGACCGGGCGGGCGGGCCGTACCGCTCCCGCCGGATCACTCCGGCGTACATGTAGCGCGGCACCTCACCGAGCGGCGGTATCTCCCCCAGCTCGTACAACTCCCGTGCCATCAGCCGTCCTTCCGTGTCCCAGGGACCTTCAGATGCGCCGTGATCGCCGCGCCGATCACGGTCAGCGGACCGTGCCGCAGCATGTCCTCATGGCGGCAGTCGACCGTGTGGACCTCGATCTCGCCGCGTACATAAGGGAGCCACCGCCGCGCCTTCCCGTCGGCCGCATCCGCGTCGCCGTCGCCCGCCACGAACAGCAGCAGGTCCCCGCGGAGTGCGCGTGGCGCATACCGCGAGCGCAGTTCGATCCCGGAGCGGTAGGAGTCCACGACCGTCTCCACGCGGTCGGCCAGCAACTCGGCGAGCGGTCCGCCGCGGTCGTGCAGCAGTGCGGCGCCCGCTTCCACGGTCAGCTCGGAGTCGCCCCGGTCGTGACCGACGCCGGCCGCGTCGAGCAGTGCGCCCAGGACCTGCCCGGTCGGCGGGACCAAGGCACGCTCGCCCGGCGCCGCGGGGTAGGAGTCGAGGACCGCGACCATGGCGACCTCTTCACCGGCCTCCTCCAGCAGCACGGTGGCCGCCTGGGCGACTAGCCCGCCGAACGACCAGCCCACCAGGTGGTAGGGGCCGGAGGGCTGCACGCCCCGGATCTGCTCGACGTAGTCGGCTGCCATCTCCTCCACGCTCGTGGGCCGATGGCCGGGCGAGCCGAAGGCGCGGGCCTGCAGTCCGTAGACCGGGTGACCTGTCGGCAGATGGGGCAGCAGGGCTGTGTACCGCCAGCTGAGGCCGCCCGCGGCATGGACGCAGAACACCGGCGGCAGATCGCCCTGGGGACGCAGCGGCACCAGGACGCCCAGGCCGTCGTGGGCGCCCGGTCCGGCGCCCTCGCCGACGGCGGCGACGACTCCGGCGACCGTCGGGGCCAGGAACAGCGCCTGGACGCCCAGTTCGACGCCGAGGACCTTGCGGACCCGGCTGACCAACCCGGCCGCGAGCAGCGAATTCCCGCCCAGGGCGAAGAAGTCGTCGTCGATCCCGACCTCGGGGACCCCGAGGGCCTCCGCGAACAGCGTTCCGACCAGCTCCTCGTGCGGAGTGCGTGGGCTCCGGGACGAGCCGGTCGCCCCCGCTGCGGGACCGGGCAGCGCCGCCCGGTCCACCTTGCCGTTCGAAGTCAGCGGCAGGGCGTCGAGCACCACGAGCGCGGACGGCACCAGGTGGTCCGGGAGGGCGCCGGCCAGCAGACCGCGTAACTCCCGCGCCTCCGGCACGGGACGGCCCGGCGTCGGCACCACGTAGCCGACGAGCCGCTTGTCGCCCGGCCGGTCCTCCCTGATGAGAGTGACGGCGTGGGCCACGTCCGGCAGGGCCATGAGCGCGGCGTCGGCCTCGCCCAGCTCGATCCGGAAGCCGCGCAGCTTCACCTGGTCGTCCGCACGGCCGACGAATTCCAGTGTGCCGTCGGGGAGTCGGCGGGCGAAGTCTCCCGAACGGTACATCCGGGAACCGGCTGGGCCGAAGGGGTCGGCGACGAACGCGGCCGCCGTCGTCTCCGGAGCGCTCTCGTAGCCGCGGGCCAGCCCGGAACCCGCCAGGTACAGCTCGCCGACGACGCCGGGCCCGACCGGCGCCAGCCACGGAGACAGGACGTACGCCGTACTGCCCGCGAGAGGAACGCCGATCGGCACGTTGTCCGGCACCGGGTCGCCCGCCCGCATCGCGTGGTGCAGGGCGAACACGGTGGCCTCCGTGGGACCGTAGCCGTTGGTCACCAGCGTGTCGGGGCAGGCCGCCAGCACCTTGCGCACGGCGTCGGCCGGCACGACGTCGCCGCCCGTCCGCACCTCCCGCAGTCCCGCGAAACAGCCGGGCTCCTCCTCCGCCAGCCAGCGGAACAGGCCCGCCGACAGCCACAGTCCGGTGATGTCTTCCTCCACCAGGAGCCGCGCCATCGCCCTGAGATCCACCTCGCCCGGCGGCGCGACGATCACGCTGCCGTGGTTGAGCAGGGGGACCCACAACTCCAGCGTCGAGGCGTCCCAGGCGTGCGGCGAGTGGAACAGCACCCGTTCCTGGCTGCCGCCGGTCCAGCACGGCTCGGCGGCCAGCTCCAACACGTCGCGATGGGTCACCCCGACGCCCTTCGGCAGACCGGTGGACCCGGAGGTGAACATCACGTACGCCAGCCGGTCCGGCTGCACGGCCACGTCGGGCGCCGTCGGCTTCTGCCGCGCCAGACGTGGATCGGCGTCCACGGCGACGGTCCTCCAGGCGTCGCCCGGCGCCGCCGGCCGGACGGCCGTCCGGGCCGCGTCGGTGAGCAGTGCTTTCGCGCCCGCCATTGCGAGGACGGTCCGCTGCCGCTGCTCGGGGTGCCCAGGCTCCAGCGGCACGTACACCGCACCGGCCTTCAGCACGGCCAGGAAGGAGACGACCAGGTCGAAGGACCGGTCGAGCAGAAGGCCTACCCGGTCCTCCGGGCCGACTCCGAGTTCCAGCAGGAGCCGGGCGAGCCGGTTCGCCCGCTCGTCCAGCTCCCGCCAGGTCAGCCGCTCGCTGCCGAGACCGAGCGCCACGGCGTCCGGGGTACGCGCGCACAGAGCCGCGATCCGGCCGTGCACGGTGGACGGCGTCGTCGTGCCGCCCGGGGCGGCCTCGGGCAGCGCCGTCCGCACACCGCCGTCCGCCAGTTCCGCCGACTGCGCGCCGGCCGGCAGCCGGATGCGTCCCATCGGCTGGGCCGGGTCGGCCACGACCGACTCGAGGAGCCCGGTCAGGCGCTGCAGCAGAACCGCGGCGAGCTGTCCGCCGAGCACATCGGGCCGGTGGTCCAGCCGGAAGCGCAGCCCCCGGTCGCGCAGCGACGCGACGAGGACCACCGGATAGTGCGCCGCGTCCCGGCCGTGTACCGCCGTCGCACGCAACTGCGAGGGAGCCCGCTCGGTGCTCTCGGGCAGCGGGTAGTTCTCGTACACGAAGGCCGTGTCGAAGAGCGTCCTATGGCCGGCGATCCGCTGCAGGTCCGCCAGCCCCAGGTACGGGTGCTCCTGGAGTGCGGCCTGTTCCCCCTGGACCCTGGTCAGGGCGGCGCTCCACTCCTCCGCGGGGTCGAGCCGCACCCTGACCGGCAGGGTGTTGATGAACAGCCCGATCATGCTCTCCGCACCCGGAAGCTCCGGCGGGCGTCCCGACACCGTGGTGCCGAACAGCACGTCGTCGCGGCCGAGGTGACGACCCAGCACCCATGCCCAGGCCGTCTCGACCACGGTGTTCATGGTGACGCCGGCGCGCGCCGCGTGACGCCGGAGGTCCGCGGTGAGTTCGGGTGACAGGTCGTGGACGATCTGCTCGGGCAGGACAGGGCCGGTCGGCGCGCGGCCCGGAGCCAGCAGAGTGGGCTCCTCCACCCCTGCGAGCGCCTCCCGCCAGACCGCCTCGCCCACCGCGCGGTCCTGCTCGGCCAGCCAGGACGTATAGGACCGGAACGGAACGGGTTCGGGCAGCGCCGAAGTGTCGCCGCCGTTCTCGTACAGGGTCACCAGCTCGCGCAGGAACAACGGCATCGACCAGCCGTCGAGCAGAATGTGGTGCATCGTGATGACCAGCCGCTGTCGCTGCTCGCCCAGCCGGAGCAACAGAAACCGGAGCAGTGGGGGCCGGCCCAGGTCGAACCGCTCCGCCCGGGCCGCCTCCGTGAGCGAGGCCAGGCGCTCCTGCCTCGTGTCCTCGGGCAGTCCGCTCAGGTCGGTCTCGTCCCAGGGCAGCGTCACGGCGACCGGCACGATCTGGACGGCCGTTCCAGCGGCCCGGTGGCGGAAGCCCGCCCGCAGATTGGGGTGACGCTCC
The DNA here is from genome assembly GCF_042721055.1 of Streptomyces sp. NPDC058470. Lineage (NCBI taxonomy): Bacteria > Bacillati > Actinomycetota > Actinomycetes > Kitasatosporales > Streptomycetaceae > Streptomyces > Streptomyces sp. NPDC058470. The sequence goes on along the minus strand of NZ_JBHXMF010000074.1, from coordinate 3,255 downwards.
AGCACGGCTCGGCCGGCCCGGCGCAGGGCGTCGGCGTCCAGCGGTCCTTCGAGGTCGACGACCAGCTGGACCGTGTACACGTCGGGCCCGTCGTCCGCCAGCAGCGCGTGGAAGAACAGGCCTTGCTGGAGCGGGGTCAGCGCGAACGCGTCCGCCAGCCCCTCCGGAGCCGCGGCCAGCTCGTCGATCTCCGGTTGCGTCAGCCCCGACGACGGCAGGTCGTCCGGCGTTAGCGCGGAGCCCACCCCGCCCTCGCCCGGGTCGGCCAGCGCGCGCAGCGCCTCGAACCACAGGTCGGCGAGCTCCTGGACGTCGGCGCGGCCGAAGAGACCGGCCGGCCAGGAGTACGTCACGTTCAGGCTCGGGCCGTCGGCCTGCTCCCGGGTGACCGCGTTCATCTCCAGGGAGTGCCCGAAGGGCATGCCCGGGTCGGCGGGGAGCAGCGGGATCCGGAGGTCGGACGCGCTCGACCAGCCCGAGGACGATCCGCGGTCCCCGAGGTCCCCGGCCCCCGTGCCGACGCGCCCCAGATAGTTGAAGCCGATCTGCGGGGCGGCCGCGCCGGCCAGAGCCATGGCGGTGTCGGCGTTGAGGTGCCGCAGCAGGCCGTAGCCGAGTCCGTTGTCGGGCAGTGCCCGCAGCTGCTCCTTGATCCTCCCGAGGGCGGCGACGGTCGCGGCGCCGCCGGTGAACGCGTCGTCCAGGTCCACCGGGCCCGGGTCGAGCCGGACCGGGAAGCGGCTGGTGAACCAGCCGACGGTCCGGGACAGGTCGAGGTTCTCGTCGAACTCCTCACGGCCGTGGCCTTCCAGGTCCACGAGGAAGGCGTGCGCGCCATGCCGCTCACCGCCGCGACGCTCGCGCCAACGGGCGACGGCGAGCGCCAGACCGGTGAGCAGCACGTCGTTGATCTGCGCATGATGCCGTGCCGGGACGGCGGTCAACAGGGCCGAGGTCAGGTCTGCCGGGAGCACCGCCGTGAGGTGCTCCGCCGTCTCCCGGGTATCGACCGTGGGGTCGAGCCGACGGGCGCCGAGCAGCGGGTCGGCCCACTGCGTCTGCGCCCGCCAGAGCGGGAGTTCGGCGATGCGGTCGGGGTTCTGGGCCTCCATGACGAGTGCCTGGCTCCAGCGGCGGAACGACGTGCCGACCGGCGCCGGCGCCGGCTCGCGCCCGGCGCGGATCGCCTGCCAGGCCGACACGAGATCGGGCAGCATGATCCGCCATGACACGCCGTCCACCACGAGGTGGTGGAGCAGGACCAGCAGCAGACCCTGCTCGTCCGATCCCGCGTCGAACCACACGACCTGAAGCATTACGCCGTTGTGCGGGTCCAGACGGCGTCTGGCCGCCTCGCCGTGTTCCGCCACCGTGGCAGCCGCGTCGGCGTCGGCCGGCAGCTCCACCCGGGTGATCAGGCCGGTCGCGGCCACGCTGCCGGGGGCGGTCGTCTCCAGGTTCCAGGGCAGCCCCAGCTCGGCGCCCGTCAGCCGGGCTCGCAGCACGTCATGGCAGTCGATCACGGACTGGACGGCGCGGGTCAGCGTCGTCCCGCCGAGGCCGCCGGGAACCCGTAGCAGCACCGACTGGTTGAGTCCCTCGAAGGGGCCGCCCAGCTGGTGGAGCCAGCGGACCACGGGGGTGCCGGGAACGGCTCCCACGCCGTCGGCGGCGGACCGGTCGGCGCCGACGGCCGGCATCGGCCGGATCGCGGCGACCAGTTCCGCGACCGTCTGGTTCCGGAAGATGTCCCGAGGCGTGAGGACGAGCCCGGCCTGCCGGGCACGACTCGCCACCTGGATCGCGTTGATGCTGTCACCGCCCAGGCCGAAGAAGTCGTCGCCCGCGGCGACCTCGGCGAGGTCCAGCACATCGGCGACGATCCGGCACAGCAGCGTCTGCGGATCCTCCTCGGCGGACGGGACGGCGGTCGGCGCGCCGACGCCGGTCCCCCGACCGACCGCCGAGATGCTCTCCTGCTGCTTCGGCGCGGGCAGCGCGGCCTTGTCGACCTTGCCGTTGACGGTCAGCGGAACGCGATCGAGCTCCATGAGCACCGACGGCAGCATGTGCGCCGGAAGTGTGGCGCCGAGGTGCCTCCGGACGGCGACGAGATCCAGCTCCGTGCCGGCCTCCGGCACCAGGTAGCCCACGAGCTGCCGTACGCCGGGGCGGTCCTCCCGCACGGTCGCCACCGCGTGGCCGACACCGGGCGCCGCGGTCAGGGCCGCCTCGACCTCGCCGGGTTCGATCCGGAATCCGCGCATCTTCACCTGTCCGTCGGCGCGGCCGACGAACCGCAGCCGGCCGTCTTGGAGACGGCTGACCACATCGCCGGTGCGATACATCCGGGAGCCGTCGGGGCCGAAGGGGTCGGCGACGAACCGCTCGGCGGTCAGGCCGTGCCTGCCGAGGTAGCCGCGGGCCACGCCGATGCCGGCGACGTACAGTTCGCCCGGGACGCCGACCGGGACCGGCCGCAGCCGCTCGTCCAGCACATAGGCGCGCATGTTGGGCAGCGGACCGCCGATGGGGGGCACACCCGCGTCGGGCGTCAGCGGGCCCGCCATGGTGCAGGAGACCGTGGTCTCGGTGGGGCCGTAGGCGTTGAACATCCGGCGTCCCCCGGCCCACCTGGCGACCAGACCCGCCGGGGCCGCCTCACCGGCCGTCACCAGGGTGCGTATCGTGCGCAGGCTCCCCTGCGGGAGCCGAGCCAGTACGGCGGGCGGCAGCGTCGCGTGCGTCACCCCTCGCTCGCGCAGCAGCTCGGGCAGTTCGGCGACCTGGAGCAGCATGTCGGCCGGGCCGAGGACCAGGCACGCACCGGCGGACAGCGGGGTGCAGATCTCGGACATCGCGGCGTCGAAGCTGAGCGAGGCGAACTGGAGCGCACGGCTCCCGGGGCCCATCGCGTACGGTCCGATCCTGGCCAGGACCAGGTTCGCGACGCCCGCGTGCTCGACCACCACGCCCTTGGGACGACCGGTCGAGCCGGAGGTGTAGATGACATACGCGGGCGCGCGTGGCGTCAGCGGACTCGTGCGGTCCGCGTCGGTCAGGTCAGCGGCCGACACAGCGGCCAGATCGGCCGCCGTCGCGGAAGCGTCCAGGACGATCCGGCCCGCGGTCACCGCGTCGGGGAGGCCCGCCTCGGCCGCGCTGGTCGTCACGATGAGCCGCGGACCGGCATCCTCGAACATGTAGGCGATGCGGTGGGCGGGGTACTCGGTGTCGACCGGCAGATAGGCGGCG
>NZ_JBHXMF010000073.1:10910-43852 GCF_042721055.1 Streptomyces sp. NPDC058470 | reverse complement strand
GGCGACCACCGAGCCGATGCCGAAGAAGGCACCGTGGGCGAGGGAGGCAACCACGCGGCCCGCCAGCATCAGCCCGAATACCGGGGCTACGGCGGAGAGCAGGTTGCCGAGCACGAACAGACCCATCAGCAGCATCAGCATCCGCTTGCGGGGCACCTTCGTGCCGAGCGCGGTCATGATCGGGGCGCCGATCACCACACCGAGGGCGTAGCCGGTCACCAGCAGTCCGGCTGTGGGAATGGAGACACCGAAGTCACCGGCGACCTCGGGCAGCACACCCATGATCACGAATTCGGTGGTTCCAATTCCGAAGGCCCCGATCGCGAGGGCCAGAAGCGCGAGAGGCATGGTGGGGTACACCTTCCCAGACGATTGCAGGAGCGCTTTGCGTGCGCCCACAATAGTTGCAGACGCTGGTTACTTGCAAGTGCGGGCTATTGCGATCGTGCTCTATCCTGGATCCAGTCGCTCCGGGACGGAGAAAACGCCATGACAGCCACGGACCCCGCACTCACCGCCCTCTCGCAGGGCTGGTGCGCTCTCTCCCTGCTCCACGGGAGGATCGAGGCCCACATCGAGCGTGCCCTGCAGGCCAAGCACGGCCTGAGTGTGCGGGAGTACTCCCTGCTCGACGTGCTCAGCCGCCAGCACGACGGCGATGGCGGTCATCTGCAGATGAAGCAGGTCGCGGACGCGGTCGTCCTCAGTCAGAGCGCCACCACCCGGCTCGTGACCCGGCTCGAGGATCGCGGGCTGCTCTCGCGCTACCTGTGCCCGACCGATCGTCGCGGCATCTACACGAACGTCAGCGAAGCGGGCCTCACGCTCCTCGAAGAGGCACGGCCCACCAATGACGCGGCCCTGCGCGAGGCACTCGACGAGGCGGCCGGAAACCCGGAACTGGCCCCACTGGTCCAGGTCGTGGAATCGGCAAAGGTGCCCGCTTAGGCGCTGCGCAGGGGCTAGTCCGCTCTCGTAGGGTGCGGCCATGGGAGATCTTGAAATACGAGCCGCCGTCCCCGACGACGTCCCTGCCATCGTCGCGATGCTCGCGGACGACCCGCTGGGCGCCCAGCGGGAATCGCCGGAGGACCTCACCCCGTACCTGGCCGCCCTGAAACGCCTCAGCGGCGATGCGAACCAGCACCTCGTCGTCGCCGTACGCGAGGACCGCGTCGTCGGCACCCTTCAGCTCACGGTGATTCCCGGGCTGTCCCGCAAGGGAGCCACCCGCTCGATCATCGAAGGCGTACGTATCCACGCCGACGAGCGCGGCAGCGGCCTGGGCACCCGGCTCATCGGGTGGGCGATCGAGGAATCCCGGCGTCAGAACTGCCGGCTGGTCCAGCTGACCTCCGACGTCACCCGTACCGACGCTCACCGGTTCTACGAGCGGCTCGGTTTCACGGCCTCCCACCTGGGCTTCAAACTGCAGCTCTGAGGGGCACTCGCACCTACGGCGGGAGCCGGCTGTTTCACGTGAAACAGCCGGCTCCCGCCGTTACAGCGCCTACCGAACCCCTCGCCAGCCGTCTGCGTCCACCCCACCCGGTACAGGAGCCTTCTCGTCGTACGGCTGACGAGTGAAGGTGAATGACCCGACGTCGAGGTGGCTCACGGACCCGTCGGGACGCCGCACGGCCCGTAGAAGCTCTCCGGCGTAGTAGCCGTCGAGTCCCGTCCAGGTACCGTTGCTGTTCGCCCGAAAGCGTGCGCCTCGACCCGTGCCGGACAACGGCTCCAGCGAAACGCCACCGTCGGCCACCAGCCGCAGTCCGAAGGAGTACGTCCCCCAGTACCACTGTCCTGCCAACTCCAGGACCGCGCCGTCCACTTCCGGCAGCGGACGCCATGGCTCAGGGATCCGGGGCTCCGCCTCCGCCACGATCCGGACAAGATCTGCGGCGACGGTCAGTGCAGGCAGTCCCGAGGTGCAGTTGGACAGTACGACCGCCGCCACGTCGTCCTCCACACTCACCATCAGGCCGGCGAGGAAGCCCGGCAGGGAACCCGAGTGGCCGACGAGGGCCCGGCCGTCTCGGTGCACGATCTGCATGCCCAGGCCGTAAGCGGAACCCGCGGCCAGGTCCGCCGTCTCGGATGGCGCGGCGGGCGTCCGCATCTCCCGCACGGATTCCGCGCTCAGCACCCGGTCGTCGCCCTGAGCAAGGAAGACCGCAAAGCGCGCCAAGTCCCCGGTGGTGGACCAGAGCTGGCCGGCCGGCGCCATACGCCCGAGGTCCTCGGCCGGTTCCGGCATCATGACGTCCGCCCAGGGATGGACGGCCCACCCGCCCGCGTGCGGCGCCCTCGGCCGTCCACTGGTACGGCGCAGTCCCAGCGGCTCCAGCACCTCGCGCTGCAGAACCTCTTCCCAGGGAGCGCCCCGCAGTTCCTCGACCAAAGCCCCCAGCAGCGTGTAGCCGGGGTTCGAATAGTGGAACCGGCGCCCCACCGGATGCCGGAAAGGCTGCTCGCCCAGCACATCGGCCAGCTCCGGCCGCAGCGAGCCAGGCGTGCGCTCCCACCAGGGAGCGGGTGACTCGGCAGCCAACCCCGCCGTGTGCGCAAGCAGTTCGGCGATGGTGACCTCCCCGGCGCCGGTACCTGGCAGATGCTTCTCCAAAGGGTCACCGAGATCCAGCACCCCCTCGTCACGCAGCCTCAGCACCAGTACGGCGGTGAAGGTCTTGGTGATGGAGCCGATCCGGTACTGCACGTTCTCGTCCGGCCCGTGGCCGTCCACCGAGGTACGCGCACCGGTCCAGACCCTCTCCCCGCCCCGGACCACCGAAGCGACCAGTGACGGCGTCCGTCCTTCGGCCTGAGCGACGGCGATACGGTGCAACAGAGCCCGGCGCGTGGCAGGAAGGAGCTCTTCCTTAGGTGTCGTCATGCCTCCAGTCCACCCGCCCCGGCATCGCACGTCGAGCACATTTCTCTGACGCTCCGGGACTGGCAAGGTGTGCGTCCCGGGTCCGGCCAGGCCGACGAGATGTGTAGGGTCTCACCGCCGATGACATGTCGATCTTCTGTGACCTGCTGGTTCTCTGTTGTCTCACCGCGATGTCACCCAAGCTCAGTCTCAGATCGATGCCATTTCCTCGGCGGAACGATGAGTCTGCGGCTGAGCCACCGAGCACGAGGACTACATGCGAGCTCAGATCGCGCACCGATGAGTTTCCCGCGCCGCGCCGGTCTGTACGCGTGAGATCGACTCACGGAAGGCTGGCGCCATGCGGAAACTGATCTACGGCATGAACCTGTCCCTGGACGGCTACATCGCCGCGCCCGGCGACGACATCGGCTGGGGCGTGCCGAGCGACGAGCTGTTCCTGTTCTGGTCCGACCAGTTGCAGGCGACCGACCTGTCGCTGTACGGGCGCAAGCTGTGGCAGACGATGAGCTCCCACTGGCCGACCGGCGACCAGCAGCCCAACGCCACCCCGGCGGAGATCGAGTTCGCGCGCCGCTGGCGGGACATGTCGAAGGTGGTCTTCTCCTCAACGATCGACAAGGTCGACTGGAACACCCGCCTGGCCACGGGTGACGCGGTCGCCGAAATCACCCGGCTCAAGGACGAGGACGGCGGCCCGATGGACATCGGCGGCGCGACGCTTGCCGGGGCGGCCATGAGGGCCGGGCTGATCGACGAGTACGTGCTGGCCACCGCGCCGGTCCTGGTCGGCGGCGGCACGCCGTTCTTCACCGCGCTGGACAGTTGGGTGAACCTGAACCTGGTGGAGACGCGGACGCTTCCCGGCGGCGTGATCCTGACCAGGTACGAGACGAGGCGCTGAGCGCCCGTCCGGGAGTCACGGGCCATATGCTCCGCGAGTGATACCGGAGCGTGTCGGAGCTTGAACAACCAGTCCCTGCGATAGCCCGCCAGAAATCGGATGTTCTCCAACGCGGCCGTAGGCGGCTCGCTCCAGACGTCGTACTGCCACCTCTTCTCCTCCACCGCTCGTCGGGTCCAGTGCATGGAGGGGCCTGCCCCTTACTCACCCAAACGAGTGAGCGCTCCGAGCTGCTGGTCTCACTTCAGCTGCATAAATGTCGTCCATATGCAGCTGAAGTTGAGATTATGAAGCGGGATTTGAGACCCTACAAGGTGTCGGATCAGGTCTGCGCCATGTCCACGAAGCGCGAGTAGTGGCCCTGGAAAGCCACCGTGATCGTGGCCGTCGGACCGTTACGGTGCTTGCCCACGATGATGTCCGCCTCGCCCGCGCGCGGTGACTCCTTCTCGTAGGCGTCCTCGCGGTGCAGCAGGATCACCATGTCCGCGTCCTGCTCGATCGATCCGGACTCACGGAGGTCGGAGACCATGGGCTTCTTGTCCGTGCGCTGCTCGGGACCACGGTTGAGCTGGGACAGCGCGATCACCGGCAGCTCCAGCTCCTTGGCCAACAGCTTCAGGTTTCGCGACATGTCGGAGACCTCCTGCTGCCGGCTCTCGGACCGCTTGCCACCCGACTGCATCAGCTGCAGATAGTCGATGACCACGAGTTTCAGGTCGGCACGCTGCTTGAGGCGGCGACACTTGGCGCGGATCTCCATCATCGACAGGTTCGGGGAGTCGTCGATGTAGAGCGGGGCAGCAGAGACATCGGGCATACGGCGCGCGAGCCGTGTCCAGTCCTCGTCGGTCATCGTGCCGGATCTCATGTGGTGCAGGGCCACGCGGGCCTCGGCCGACAGCAGACGCATCGCGATCTCGTTGCGGCCCATTTCGAGCGAGAAGATCACGCTGGGCATGTTGTGCTTGATCGAGCAGGTACGCGCGAAGTCCAGGGCCAGCGTCGACTTACCCATGGCGGGACGGGCGGCGATGATGATCATCTGGCCCGGGTGGAGACCGTTGGTGAGCGAGTCGAGGTCGGTGAAGCCGGTCGGCACACCGGTCATCTCCCCCGACCGGGATCCGATCGCCTCGATCTCGTCGAGTGCGCCCTCCATGATGTCGCCGAGTGGCAGATAGTCCTCGGTGGTGCGTTGCTCGGTGACCGCGTAGATCTCGGCCTGGGCGCTGTTGACGATCTCATCGACATCGCCGTCAGCCGCGTACCCCATCTGCGTGATACGCGTCCCTGCCTCGACCAGGCGGCGCAGGACCGCGCGCTCGTGCACGATCTCCGCGTAGTACTCGGCGTTCGCCGCCGTGGGGACCGTCTGCACCAGTGTGTGCAGATACGGTGGGCCGCCGACCTTGGTGATCTCGCCCCGCTTGGTGAGCTCCGCCGCGACCGTGATGGGGTCGGCGGGCTCGCCCTTCGCATACAGGTCGAGGATCGCCTGGAAGATCGTTTCGTGCGCCGGGCGGTAGAAGTCGTGGCCCTTGAGAACCTCCACGACATCGGCGATGGCGTCCTTGGAGAGAAGCATGCCGCCGAGAACCGACTGCTCGGCATCCAGGTCCTGCGGCGGCACGCGCTCGAAGGCCGAACCTCCGCCCTCCCACGAACCGGTGTCACGGTCGCGGTCGTGCTGCTCGTCGCGGCTCCGACCGCCGTCCTGGCGCCGGCGGGAGGACGGCAGACGATCACTGGGACCGCTGTCGGCCCAGGGGTCGTCCAAGGGCTCGGAAATACTCACCGAGCCACCTCCTCCCGTCCGCGGAGCGGACCTAGCCGTGCCCCTTATTTCTACGGCACGGCACTGACAACTAAGAGGCCCAACTCCGGTTCTAATGCGTCCTTTTTGCGAGGTTTACGAGGACGGAGGAGAGAGTGGGCGTCGCCCCACGTTAGGCCCGCCGGCACCGTCAGCCAATCTGGTTATCCACAGGCCATGTGGACGACGGCCCGGATGCTGTGGAGAACTCCACGAAACCTGTGTACGACTCGGTGGACAGGCCTGTGAACAAGCACTCAGCATCTCCAAAGGACCCGCCCTGACCTGCCCATTTCCCGTCCACCGGCTGTGCAGAAGAAAAACTTTCCCGGTCGGATCAAGATCGTTGCAAACGGCGTACGACGGCGTGTCCCATCGGATGGCAAGTAAGGGTTCCTAATGGCTTGCATCTATTACCTGTGGAAGATTAGATTGGTGCTCATGACACAGGCTCCCGCGGCGTCCAAGGCCGTCCGACGCCGACACGACCGAGAGATCGTCGCGCTGGCCGTTCCGGCCGTCGGTGCACTCGTCGCCGAGCCCCTCTTCCTCATGGCCGACACAGCGATTGTCGGCCACCTCGGCACCGCTCAACTGGCCGGCCTCGGCATTGCCTCCGCCCTCCTCATGACGGCCGTCGGCGTCTTCGTCTTCCTCGCTTACGCCACCACGGCCGCCGTCGCCCGCCGCGTCGGCGCGGGAGATCTGCGGGCCGCGATCCGCCAGGGCATGGACGGAATCTGGCTCGCCCTGCTGATCGGCGCAGCCGTCATAGCCGTCACACTGCCCACGGCACCAGCCCTGATGGAACTCTTCGGCGCCTCGGACACCGCCGCCCCGTACGCCGTCACCTATCTACGTATCTCGGCACTCGGCATCCCAGCCATGCTCGTCGTACTCGCGGCCACTGGTGTCCTGCGCGGACTACAGGACACAAAGACCCCGCTGTACGTCGCCATCGCCGGCTTCGTCGCCAACGCTGCCCTCAACGTCGGTCTCGTCTACGGTGCCGGCCTCGGCATAGCAGGTTCCGCCTGGGGCACCGTCATCGCCCAGTGCGGCATGGCCGCGGTCTATCTGTACGTCGTCATCCGCGGCGCCCGGAAGCACGGCGCCTCGTTGCGGCCGGATGCCGCTGGGATACGCGCCTGCGCCCAGGCCGGTGCCCCGCTGCTGGTGCGCACGCTCTCGCTGCGGGCCATCCTCATCATCGCCACGGCGGTCGCCGCACGTCTCGGTGACGCCGACATGGCGGCACACCAGATCATTCTGTCGCTGTGGAGCCTGCTCGTCTTCGCACTCGACGCGATCGCAATCGCCGGGCAGGCCATCATCGGACGCTACCTCGGCGCAGGCGACGCCCAGGGCGCCCGGGAGGCCTGCCGTCGCATGGTTCAGTGGGGAATCGCCACGGGAGTCGTACTCGGCTTGCTGGTCATCGCCGCCCGTCCCCTGTTCCTCCCTCTGTTCACCAGCGACTCGGTCGTCCAGAACGCCGCCCTGCCCGCCCTGTTGCTGGTCGCCGTGTCGCAGCCGATCAGCGGGATCGTCTTCGTCCTGGACGGAGTTCTGATGGGTGCGGGGGACGGGCCGTACCTGGCCTGGGCCATGCTGGTCACCCTACTGATCTTCGCTCCCGTAGCGCTGCTCGTACCGGTACTCGGTGGCGGACTCACCGCGCTCTGGGGAGCGATGACGCTGATGATGACGGTCCGGATGATGACCCTCTGGCTGCGTTCCCTCTCCGGACGCTGGATCGTCACGGGCGCGACGCGCTGAGGCGTTTCACGTGAAACAGTGCGAAGGTTTCACGTGAAACCTTCGCACTGTTTCACGTGAAACGAAGGAAGAGCCGCACGCGCCTTCGTGAAACCCCACCGCGCCGTCACCGCACGAAGAAGGGCCGCACCCAGCCGGGTACGGCCCTTCCCTCAGCTATGCCGAGCGCGACGGTCAGGCCGCGACGACCTCGATGTTGACCTTGGCGGCAACCTCGGGGTGCAGACGCACGGACGTCGCGTGGGCGCCCAGTGTCTTGATCGGCGCGCCCAGTTCGATGCGGCGCTTGTCGACCTCGGGGCCACCGGAAGCCTTGATCGCCGAAGCGATGTCGGCCGGGGTGACGGAACCGAAGAGACGGCCGGCGTCGCCGGAGCGAACAGCCAGACGGACCTTCACGCCTTCGAGACGGGCCTTGATCTCGTTGGCCTGCTCGATGGTCGCGATCTCGTGGATCTTGCGAGCACGACGAATCTGCTCGACGTCCTTCTCGCCGCCCTTGGTCCAGCGGATCGCAAAGTTCCGCGGGATCAGGTAGTTGCGAGCGTAACCGTCCTTGACGTCGACGACGTCGCCCGCGGCACCGAGGCCGGAGACCTCGTGGGTGAGGATGATCTTCATGTGTCAGTCACCCTTCCCTTATCGCGCGGTGGAGGTGTAGGGCAGCAGCGCCATCTCACGGCTGTTCTTCACAGCCGTGGCGACGTCACGCTGGTGCTGCGTGCAGTTGCCGGTCACGCGGCGGGCACGGATCTTGCCGCGGTCGGAAATGAACTTCCGCAGCATGTTCGTGTCCTTGTAGTCCACGTACGTGACCTTGTCCTTGCAGAAAGCGCAGACCTTCTTCTTAGGCTTGCGCACAGGCGGCTTCGCCATGGTGTTTCTCCTGTGTGATCAAGAAGTGGGGGTACGAGCCCCGCCCCTTAGAAGGGGGGCTCGTCCGAGTAGCCGCCGCCAGAGCCACCAGGAGCGCCGGAGCCGGTCGAGCCGCCGGAGCTTCCGCCCCAGCCGCCGCCACCGCCGCCGCCCTGGTTGCCACCGGCAGGAGCGCTGGTCGCCCAGGGGTCTTCGGCGGGAGCGCCGCCGCTCTGCGGCTGACCGCCGCCGGAGCCTCCGCCCCAGCTACCGCCCTGCTGGCCGCCGCCACCGCCGCCGCTGTATCCACCCTGGCCGCCCCGACCCGTGGTCTTGGTGACCTTGGCCGTGGCGCTCTTCAGGCTGGCGCCGACTTCTTCGACGTCCAGTTCATAGACCGTGCGCTTGACGCCCTCACGGTCCTCGTAGGACCGCTGCTTCAGCCGGCCCTGCACAATGACGCGCATGCCTCGCTGGAGCGATTCGGCGACGTTCTCCGCCGCCTGACGCCAGACCGAGCAGGTCAGGAACAGGCTTTCGCCGTCCTTCCACTCATTCGTCTGACGATCAAAGGTGCGCGGAGTGGACGCGACACGAAACTTCGCGACCGCCGCACCGGAAGGGGTGAAGCGCAGCTCGGGGTCGTCGACAAGATTGCCGACGACCGTGATGACGGTCTCGCCTGCCATGGGGGAACCTCTCGGCGGGTTTGCTGCTGGCTGCTGGTGCTGCTACTCGATGCCCGGGATCAGCTGAGCTGGAGAGCTCAGTGGGTCTCGGGACGGAGGACCTTGGTCCGGAGGACCGACTCGTTCAGGTTCATCTGTCGGTCGAGCTCCTTGACGACCGCAGGCTCGGCCTGCAGGTCGATGACCGAGTAGATGCCCTCGGGCTTCTTCTTGATCTCGTAGGACAGACGACGACGGCCCCAGGTGTCGACCTTCTCGACCTTTCCGTCGCCCTCACGGACGACGGAGAGGAAGTTCTCGAGCAGCGGGGAAACAGCGCGCTCTTCGAGTTCGGGGTCGAGGATGACCATCACTTCGTAGTGACGCATATGGAACCCACCTCCTTTGGACTCAGCGGCCACGGTCGTTCCGTGGCAGGAGGGTTGTGATGCGTACGCAACGGTATCGGCCGCCACTGACAATCGGGCTCCCCGAACGGCGAACCGAGCGGGTTTCCCTGTCGTGACCTGGCTTTGGCCTGGGCAGACACCGGTGCAGAGGATACAGAGTACCTGCACATCGCCTTCCGGTTGAAATCCGGCCGGGTTGCACGTCAATCTGTACACATCGGGTGTGTATGGCGCTACGGTGCGCCGCCTTCCGCAGGAGGTGCCTTATGGCACAGACATTGCGACCCAACACCGTCGGTTCTCTGCTCGCCACCGACCACAAGCCCCACCCGCTCCAGGACACGCTGGTCGGGCTGACCCTGGTGCTCGGCTTGACGGCCTTCATCACGGCGCAGTTCCACAGCCTTCATCTGCTCAGTTCCTGGACAGGGCTGGTGGGCATCCTGACCGGTGCCGGCGGACAGTTCATCTCGGAGACGACACGGGAGCGCTTCGGGCTGATCCTGGGTCTCGGTGCCGCAGGCGTCGGTTTCTTCCTGGGTATGGCACACGGCGGCCTGTTCGGCGGCGTCATCGGCTGACGGCCCGCCAGAGGGCGGAACAACACCTCGGGACGTCCTGGCCGCGTATCGGTCGGGGCGCAGGTTCCATACGGCCAGACGGGGCGCTCACGGGGCGCAGTAGGCTTCGCCGCGAGAGCCGGAGCCCCTGTACCCATGGGGACACACCAGCCCGAGGAGCGCCCGGAATGAGCCTGACCCTGAGGACCATCAGCCGTGAGCAGCATCTGGCGTACATCCAGAGTCTGCCCGCGGCCAGCCACATGCAGGTCCCGGCCTGGGCAGACGTCAAGGCGGAGTGGCGCTCCGAGAACCTCGGGTGGTTCGACGACAGGACCGGCGAGATCGTCGGGGCGGGGCTCGTGCTGTATCGCCAACTGCCCAAGATCAAGCGCTATCTCGCCTACCTGCCCGAGGGGCCGGTCATCAACTGGTTCGCCCCGAACCTCGACGACTGGCTGCAGCCGATGCTCGCGCATCTCAAGCAGCAGGGCGCCTTCTCCGTGAAGATGGGCCCGCCGGTGATCATCCGGCGTTGGGAGGCCACTTCCATCAAGGGCGGCATCCAGAACCCGGACGTGAAGCGGCTGCGTGACATCGAGGCGGACTTCATCGAACCGCGCGCCTTCGAGGTCGCCGACAAACTGCGCCGCATGGGCTGGCAGCAGGGTGAGGACGGCGGCGCCGGCTTCGGCGACGTACAGCCGCGCTACGTCTTCCAGGTGCCGCTCGCCAACCGCTCCCTGGAAGAGGTCCACAAGAACTTCAACCAGCTGTGGCGCCGCAACATCAAGAAGGCCGAGAAGGCGGGCGTCGAGGTCGTCCAGGGCGGCTACCAGGACCTGGACGAGTGGCAGCGGCTGTACGAAATCACCGCGCTCCGCGACCACTTCCGGCCCCGCCCGTTGGCGTACTTCCAGCGCATGTGGACGGCCCTCAACACCGAGGACCCCAACCGCATGCGGCTCTACTTCGCCCGGCACGACGGCGTGAACCTGTCCGCGGCGACGATGCTGGTCGTCGGCGGACACGTCTGGTACTCGTACGGCGCCTCGGACAACATCGGGCGGGAGGTCCGGCCTTCGAACGCGATGCAGTGGCGCATGCTGCGCGACTCGTACGCACTCGGGGCGACCGTCTACGACCTGCGCGGCATCTCCGACTCGCTGGACGAGACCGACCACCTCTTCGGCCTGATCCAGTTCAAGGTGGGCACGGGCGGGGAGGCCGCGGAGTACCTCGGCGAATGGGACTTCCCGCTCAACAAGCTGCTCCACAAGGCACTCGACATCTACATGTCGCGCCGCTGACCCGGCCCGATTCGCATGCCGAGCCCTTGACCCGACCCGATATCGCTCCATCGGTCCGGCGAAACCGCCATAATTTCCGCTCATACCTCTGATACACCGCAGCCACGAGAAAGGTTCCGGGACCGGCCATGGCGCTCACGCTCTACGTCGACACCGCGCGCTGGCGGGCACACCACAAGCAGGTGTCCGAGCAGTTTCCGGGGCTCGTCCCCGTCTGCAAGGGCAACGGGTACGGCTTCGGCCACGAGCGCCTCGCTGACGAGGCCACCCGCCTGGGCTCGGACGTCCTCGCCGTCGGCACCACGTACGAAGCCGCCCGGATCAAGGACTGGTTCGGTGGTGACCTGCTGGTCCTGACGCCTTTCAGGCGGGGTGAGGAGCCGGTACCGCTGCCCGACCGGGTGATCCGCTCCGTGTCGTCCATCGACGGCGTGTACGGCCTTGTGGGCGCCCGCGTCGTCATCGAGGTGATGTCCTCGATGAAGCGGCACGGAGTGAGCGAGCAGGATCTGCCGCATCTGCACGCCGCCATAGAGAACGTCCGGCTGGAGGGCTTCGCCATCCACCTGCCACTGGACCGCACCGACGGCTCGGACGCCGTCGAGGAGGTCATCGGCTGGATGGACCGTCTGCGCGCCGCCCGTCTGCCGCTGCACACGATGTTCGTCAGCCACCTCAAGGCCGAGGAACTCTACCGTCTCCAGCAGCAGTTCCCGCAGACCCGCTTCCGCGCCCGCATCGGTACGCGGCTGTGGCTGGGCGACCACGAGGCGACCGAGTACCGCGGGGCAGTCCTGGACGTCACACGCGTCGCCAAGGGCGACCGCTTCGGCTACCGCCAACAGAAGGCCGCCTCCGACGGCTGGCTGGTGGTCGTCGCGGGCGGTACGTCGCACGGTGTGGGTCTGGAGGCCCCGAAGGCGCTGCACGGCGTCATGCCGCGCGCCAAGGGCGTCGCCCGCGCCGGCCTCGCGACGGTCAACCGGAACCTCTCCCCGTTCGTCTGGGCGGGCAAGCAGCGCTGGTTCGCGGAGCCCCCACACATGCAGGTCTCCATCCTCTTCGTGCCCTCGGACGCCACCGAGCCGAAGGTCGGCGACGAACTCGTGGCCCATCTGCGGCACACCACCACCCAGTTCGACCGCGTCGTCGAACACTGACTCTCGGAAGACGACACGCTCGACCCATGTGAAAGGCCGTACACGGACGCCGTGTACGGCCTTTCACATGGCCTTCCTTCACCCTGTTCGCTCAGAGCGAACGGTCTCCAGCCGTGGTACTCCCGCTGCCCCAGTCCACCTGAGGCCCGTCGAAGTGCGCGGCATGCCGTGGCGGATGAGCAGCGGCCCCGAACACGAAGACGTCCTCCGCACCGTCCAGCACCCCGCCCGACGGATCGTCGTCACCAGCGCGCCGCACCATGTCCCGCTCGGGCAGGAAGATGTCGCGGATGACAACGGCGCACAGGTACAGCGTCCCCAACAGGTGGACGACGATGGCGACTTGATAGCCCTCGGTCGGCAGGCCCTTGTGAGCGTCGCCGCTGGTCGTGTAGGCGAGATACATCCAGATACCCAGGAAGTACGCGACCTCGCACGCCTGCCAGATCAGGAAGTCCCGCCAGCGCGGCCGAGCCAGCGCGGCGAGGGGGACCAGCCACAGCACGTACTGGGGCGAGTAGACCTTATTGGTGAGGATGAAAGCCGCGACGATCAGAAAGACGAGCTGAGCGAAACGAGGGCGGCGTGGGGCGGTGAGGGTGACCGCGGCCAGGCCCAGGCACACGAGCAGCATCATGATCAGCGCCCAGGTGTTCGCCGTGTCCGCGGTGATCGTGATCTTCAGCCAGTTCGAGAGGAACAGGAAGATCGAACCGAAGTCGACTCCCCGCTCCTGGCTGAAGCTGTAGAACTTCGACCACCCCTCCGGCGCGAGGTACATCACCGGAAGGTTCACGAGGAGCCAGGCTCCGACCGCGCCCAGCAGCGCGGTCCCGAACTCACGCCACCTGCCCGCTCGCCAGCACAGCAGGAAAAGCGGCCCGAGCACCAGGAACGGGTAGAACTTGGCGGCCGTGGCGAGCCCGATGAGCACACCGAACGCCAGCACACGGCCTCGCGACCACATGAGCATCGCAGCGGCCAGGAGGGCCACAGCGAGGAGATCCCAGTTGATGGTGGCCGTAAGCGCGAAAGCGGGCGCGAGAGCGACCAGGAGGCCGTCCCAGGGCCTGCGACGGTGGGTACGCGCGGTGCATACGGCGATGACCGCCGCGCACACCATCAGCATCCCGGCGTTGACCATCCAGTAGATCTGCTCCTGGTCCTGGATGCTTCCGCTGCCTGGAGTGAGCCAGGACGCGACCTCCATGAACACGCCGGTCAGCACCGGGTACTCGAGGTACTCCATGTCGCCGGGGAGCTTGTCGAAGTACGGCACGAGACCGTCGGCGAAGCCGCGTCCCTGGTAGAGGTGCGGGATGTCCGAGTAGCACGCATGCGTGTACTGGGAGCTGGCCCCGAAGAACCAGGCGCCGTCGTAGCACGGCAGTTTCTGCACCATGCCAAGGGCGAATACACCGATCGCGATGAGTGCGACAACCCGCACGGGAGTCCACCAGGACGTCCCGGACAGGGCCCGTCGTCCGATGGGGCCGCCGATCAGCTCACTGCCGGTCGCGGCCACCTCGTCTTCCTTGGTCGGCCGTACCAGCTCTGGCTCGCGCACGCTCGCTCGCGTCGTCTCTGCACTGGGCATGGCGCACATCCTGCCGTACGGACCTGAGTACACGACGAGGGCCGCCGCACCTGATAGGTGCGGCGGCCCTCGTTTCACGTGAAACGGTGTGTTTCACGTGAAACACACACGGAGGCGGCTATCCGCTCGACCCTCCGAAGAGTCCCCCATTGGCGTTCCCGTTACTTGTGCTGTTGCTGGTCGACTCCGATGGTGTGGCCGACGCCCCTCCGTCCGTACCACCCGTATCGGTACCGCCGGTGTCTGTTCCACCGGTGTCGGAGCACCCGAAGTCGAAGTTGCCGCAGGTCTCGCTCGCCGAAGGCGAGGGAGACGTCGTGGTCAAGGTGGGCGTGGGAGTCGGCGTCGAGCTCTCCACCACGCTCTCGGTGGGCGAGGGGGTCACGCTCGGACTCGGGGTGTCGTTGAGGACCTCCCCGATGTCCTTGGGCGTCGGGAAGTCCTCCGCCTTCTCACCCTTCAGCGCCTGCTCCATGTAGTCATGCCAGATCTGGGCCGGGAACGAGGCACCGTGGATCTTCTCCTCGCCGCCCGTGCCGTACATCTCCAGAAACTCGCGGTTCTTCTTTGTCTCGTCGTCGTCCATGCGATACATGCCGATCGCGGTCGACAGCTGCGGGGTGTACCCGACGAACCAGGCGGACTTGTTGCCGTCGGTGGTACCGGTCTTACCGGCCACGTCCCGGCCCGTCAGCTGGGCAGCGGTACCGGTTCCCTTGTCCACCACGGTCTTCAGGACATCGGTGACATTGTCGGCAACTTTCGCGGTGAAGGCTTCCGTGGCTGTGCCCTCGTGCAGGAAGACGGTGCCGCCCTGGTCGGTGACCTTCTCGACCGAGTACGGATTGTTCTGCTTCCCGCTGGCCGCGAAGGTGGCGTAGGCACCGGCCATACGGATCGCACTCGGATCGGACGTACCGAGGGAGAAGGACGGGTAATCGGCGCCGGCAAAGCTCGACTCCAGGATGCCCGCGTCCGTTGCGGCCTCCTTGACCTTGTCCAGGCCGACGTCCATACCCAGCTGGACGTACGCGGAGTTGACGGACTCGCGCATCGCCTCGCGGAGGTCGATGTCGTAAGTGGGCGCGTTGTACGACTCACCGCCGTCGTTCGTCTGCAGCCACTCCTTGCCGTCCTTGTCCGTCCAGACGGTGTGGTCGTAGTCCTGGATTTTCAGCTTGTTCTTGCCGCTGTAGAGGCTCTTCGGAGAGACGACCGTGCGCTCGTCCTGCGCCTGGACCGCGTCACCATCGGGATCTTTCACACCCCACGACATGGCTGCCGCCAGCACGAACGGCTTGAACGTCGAACCGACCTGGGCACCGGTCGCGTCGGCGTTGTCCGTGAAGTGCTTGGTCGCGTCCTCGCCGCCGTAGATGGCCTTGATCGCGCCGGTGTCCGGGTCCACGGAAGCCCCGCCGAACTGGACGAATGTGTCCGTCTGAGGGCGCTTCTTGGGATCGATGTTCTCCTCTTGGACCTTCTTCACGGAGTCTTCGAGCGCGTCGACCTTCTTCTTGTCGAAGGTCGTATAGATCTCGTAGCCGCCCTGCTGAAGCTGCTCCTGAGTGATCTTGGTGTTGTTGTTGATGAGGTACGAATTGGCCAGGTCGACGAGGTAGCCGACCTGTCCGCTCAGCTGCGCGTTCGACCGCGGACTCTGCGGCTCGGGGAACTTGGTGTACTTGTCCCGTACTTCGGCGGTCAGGCGCCCGTCCTTGACCTCTTCGTCGAGAATCCAACCCCACCGGTACTCGGCGCGCTCGCGGTTGGCCTGAGGAGTGGCGGCCGGGTCGATCGACACGGCACCTGCGGGATCGTAGTACGTGGCGCCCTTGAGCATCGCCGCCAGGAAGGCGCACTCGCTCGGGTTCAGGTCGGTGGCGTCCTTGTCGAAGTAGGCGCGCGCCGCCGCCTGGATTCCGTAGGCGTTGCGCCCGTAGTACGCGGAGTTCAGGTAGCCGGCCATGATGTCCTCCTTGTTCATCACGGCACCGACCTTTACCGAGACGAACAGCTCCGTGAACTTCCGGGAGATCGTCTGCGACTGGTCGTCCAGCATCGCGTTCTTCACGAACTGCTGGGTGATGGTGGAGCCACCCTGCGTCTGCCCGCCCTTGGCCATGTTGTAGAAGGCTCGGGCGATACCCATCGGGTCGACGCCACTGTCGGTCTCGAACGTCTTGTTCTCGGCCGACATGACCGCGAACCGCATCTCCTTGGGGATCTGCGCGTAGCTGATGATCTGGCGGTTCGTCTCGCCACCGGTGGCGACCATCTGGCTGCCGTCGGCCCAGTAGTAGACGTTGTTCTGCGCCTCTGCGGTCTTGGCGACGTCCGGGACGCCCACCAGAGCGTACGCAACGCCTGCCACCGCCACCATGCTGCCGCAGAAGCCGATGAACAGCCCCGTGACCAGCTTCCAGGACGGGACCCAGCGCGCTGCGCCGTACTTGCCCGCCCGCGGATAGTCGATGATGCGCTTCTTGACGGGCCCGGTGCCGCGGCCGCGGCCACGCCCGGGACCGCTCGGGCCCCCGGGGCCACCACGTCGGCCTCCGCCTCCGGAGCCGCCTGAGCCGGAGCCGTCGGCGCCTCTGCGCCGGCCGCCGCCTCTCTGCGACGCACGACGGGCCTCGGCACGGCCACCGTACGAGCGCTCCTCTTCACCCCCCGACCCATAGGAGTCGGAAGGAGACTCGGTGGCGCCACGCGGTGCCGCGCGGCGGCCGGAGGTCGAGCCGGACTGGCCGCGTCGGGCCGCGGCACGTCCGCCTTCCTGCGACTGCGGCAGTTTGCGACGGTGCTCGCTCATCGAACGATTACTCCTCGGGCAGGCGCACCCATGCACGCCTGGAAACGGCAGCGGCTGGTTTCCGGTCCCCCCGAAGTACGGATGCGGTGGTAATCGCATTCATCCGTACTGCACCGAGGACGGTGACGTCCTCAGACGTCACTTGGTTCCCCGTGGTGTGCATGCCGCACAGACTACGCACCGTCAAAACCTGCCGAGGGCCGAAGTTCACCCCAAATCAGGCAACTTGCTTCGTATGAATCAGTGATGTGACGCCGTTCACCGTGACCCCTCTTGCCGCATCCGAGTGGCCGTTCTATCGTGTCGATGTATCGAGTCGATACATCAGCTCGGCATAAAGACCGTGCCGAGGCGGCAGCGACAGGGAGGAGGCGACGTGAGCCGGCGTTCCGGGATCCTCGAGTTCGCCGTCCTCGGCCTGCTCCGCGAGTCTCCGATGCACGGCTATGAGCTGCGCAAACGACTCAACACATCACTGGGTGTGTTCCGTGCCTTCAGTTACGGAACGCTCTACCCCTGCCTCAAGACGCTGGTCACCAACGGCTGGTTGATCGAGGAGCCAGGGGCCACACCCGAAGACGCCCTCGCCGCTCCACTCACAGGGCGTCGCGCCAAGATCGTCTATCGATTGACGGCGGAAGGTAAGGAACACTTCGAGGAGCTGCTCTCCCAGACGGGTCCCGACGCATACGAGGACGAGCACTTCGCAGCTCGCTTCGCCTTCTTCGGGCAGACGTCACGCGACGTGCGCATGCGCGTACTGGAGGGCCGCCGCAGCCGCCTCGAGGAGCGCCTGGAGAAGATGAGCGCCTCCCTGGCGCGGACCCGGGAGCGTCTCGACGACTACACGCTTGAGCTCCAGCGCCACGGAATGGAGTCCGTGGAGCGCGAGGTGCGCTGGCTGAACGAGCTCATCGAAAGCGAGCGGGCAGGACGGGACGTCAAAGGTTCCGCCTCCGAAAGCCCCGCTCAGCAGAACAGCACATCTGGCGAGACGGGCGGCCTGCCCCGGCACCGGGACAGCTCCCGGCCGGATCCGTCCGACGACACCACCACGTGAGACCCGTTCGGGGTTTCACCAGTACATACAGGGAGCAATCGGAATGGGTTCGGTTCGCGTAGCCATTGTCGGTGTGGGGAACTGCGCCGCCTCGCTGGTGCAGGGCGTCGAGTACTACAAGGACGCCGACCCGGCGGCCAAGGTGCCCGGCCTGATGCACGTCCAGTTCGGCGAGTACCACATCCGTGACATCGAGTTCGTCGCCGCCTTCGACGTCGACGCGAAGAAGGTCGGCCTCGACCTCTCCGACGCCATCGGTGCCAGCGAGAACAACACCATCAAGATCTGCGACGTCCCGAACAAGGGCATCACGGTCCAGCGCGGCCACACCCTCGACGGCCTCGGCAAGTACTACCGCGAGACCATCGAGGAGTCCGACGAGGCCCCGGTCGACATCGTCCAGATCCTGAAGGACAAGCAGGTCGACGTCCTCATCTGCTACCTCCCCGTCGGCTCCGAGGACGCGGCGAAGTTCTACGCCCAGTGCGCCATCGACGCCAAGGTCGCCTTCGTCAACGCCCTCCCGGTCTTCATCGCCGGTACCAAGGAGTGGGCGGACAAGTTCACCGAGGCCGGCGTCCCGATCGTCGGCGACGACATCAAGTCGCAGGTCGGCGCGACCATCACGCACCGGGTGATGGCGAAGCTGTTCGAGGACCGCGGTGTCCGTCTTGAGCGCACCATGCAGCTCAACGTCGGCGGCAACATGGACTTCAAGAACATGCTGGAGCGCGACCGCCTCGAGTCCAAGAAGATCTCGAAGACGCAGGCCGTCACCTCGCAGATCCGCGACCGCGACCTGGGCGAGAAGAACGTCCACATCGGCCCGTCGGACTACGTGCAGTGGCTGGACGACCGCAAGTGGGCGTACGTCCGCCTTGAGGGCCGCGCCTTCGGCGATGTCCCGCTGAGCCTGGAGTACAAGCTCGAGGTCTGGGACTCCCCGAACTCCGCGGGCGTCATCATCGACGCCCTTCGCGCCGCGAAGATCGCCAAGGACCGCGGCATCGGCGGCCCGATCCTCTCCGCGTCGAGCTACTTCATGAAGTCCCCGCCGGTCCAGTACTTCGACGACGAGGCCTACGCCAACGTCGAGAAGTTCATCAAGGGCGAGGTCGAGCGCTAGCAAGACTCAGAGATGCGCGCCAAAGCTCATCTCCTCGAAGGCCGTTGAGGGTCCCCGGGCATTCCGCCCGGGGACCCTCCTCGTATGTGAGGCTGTGCCCATGGCTGTCGTACGTGACCTGCGCGTACTCCTGCGCTTCCAGGGCTTCAGGCGCCTGCTCGGCGTACGGCTGCTGTCCCAGGGTGCCGACGGGGTCTACCAGGTCGCGCTCGCCACGTACGTCGTCTTCTCACCCGAGAAGCAGACCTCGGCGGTCTCGATCGCCTCCGCCATGGCCGTTCTACTGCTCCCGTACTCCCTCATCGGCCCCTTCGCCGGCGTCCTGCTGGACCGCTGGCGACGCCGCCAGGTCTTCCTGTACGGCAACCTGCTGCGGGCGGCGCTGGCGTGTGTGACGGCCGTCCTGATGCTGAGCCATGTCCCGGACTGGCTCTTCTACGTCTCCGCGTTGTGCGTCACGGCGGTCAACCGCTTTGTCCTGTCCGGCCTTTCGGCCGCGCTGCCCCGCGTCGTCGACTCCGACCGGCTGGTCATGGCCAACTCCCTGTCGCCCACCGCCGGGACGCTCGCCGCGACCACGGGCGCCGGGCTCGCGTTCGTCGTACGACTGATCGCCTCGGACTCCGACGCTGCGGTCGTCCTCGTCGGGGCAGCCCTGTATCTGTGCTCGGCCCTCGCCTCCCTGCGCCTCGCCCCGGAACTACTGGGCCCCGACCAGCAGTTGGCGCCCTCAAGGCTGTCCACGGCGCTCACGGGCACCGCTCGCGGCCTCGCAGCGGGCGTGCGCCATCTGGCCGAGCCCTCACGCCGGGAGGCGGCCTGGGCGCTCATGGCGATGACGGTGATGCGCTTCTGCTACGGCGCCCTGACCGTCATGGTGCTGATGCTGTGCCGGTACGCCTGGACATCCGGCTCGGACGACGACGGGCTAGCGCTACTGGGGTTGGCCCTGGGTATTTCGGGGGCGGGGTTCTTCGTCGCGGCCGTGGTGACGCCCTGGACGGCGGGACGACTGGGCCCCGGCGGCTGGATCGCCGCGTGCGCCGGCGCCGCCTCCGTCCTGGAACCCGCGCTCGGCCTACCGTTCGCCGCCGCCCCCATGCTGGTCGCCGCCTTCGTCCTGGGGCTGACCACACAGGGGGCGAAAATCGCGACGGACACCATCGTGCAGCTCTCGGTCGACGACGCCTTCCGCGGCCGGATCTTCTCCGTCTACGACGTCCTGTTCAACGTCGCCTTCGTCGGCGCGGCCGCAGTGGCCGCGTTGATACTGCCTCCAGACGGACGTTCGGTCCCTCTCGTCGTCACCGTGGCCGTGCTCTACGCCGCAGCGACTGCTGCTTTGGCTCGCCCCAAAGCGCGGCGAGTGACACCTCAGTCGTGTGGGGCGATGTTTCACGTGAAACATCGCCCCTCCGTAGCGCGCCGGGTCATGTTTCACGTGAAACATGACCCGGCATCAAAGGCCTCAGCCCTGCGCGGCCCACCACTCTTTGAGTGCCGACACGGCCGCGTCATGCTCCATCGGCCCGTTCTCCAGCCGAAGCTCCAACAGGAACTTGTAGGCCTCACCAATGGCTGGTCCGGGACCGATACCGAGGATGCCCATGATCTCGTTGCCGTCGAGGTCGGGTCGGATCGAGTCCAGCTCCTCCTGCTCCTGAAGCTGGGCGATGCGTTCCTCCAGGCCGTCGTACGCCCGGGAGAGTGCGGCCGCCTTCCGCTTGTTACGGGTGGTGCAGTCGGAGCGGGTCAGCTTGTGGAGCCGATCCAGGAGGGGGCCCGCGTCGCGGACATAGCGACGAACGGCTGAGTCCGTCCACTCTCCGGTGCCGTACCCGTGGAAGCGCAGGTGGAGTTCGACCAGACGTGAGACATCCTTCACGAGATCATTCGAGTACTTGAGTGCCGTCATCCGCTTCTTGGTCATCTTCGCGCCCACCATCTCGTGGTGGTGGAAGGAGACCCGCCCATCCTGCTCGAAGCGGCGCGTCCTCGGCTTGCCGATGTCGTGCAGCAGCGCGGCGAGCCGAAGAGTCAGGTCGGGACCGTCCTCCTCCAGCTCCATCGCCTGCTCCAGGACGATCAGGGTGTGGTCGTAGACGTCCTTGTGCCGATGGTGCTCGTCGCGCTCCAGACGAAGCGCGGGGAGCTCCGGCAGCACATGGTCGGCGAGCCCGGTGTCGACAAGCAGCGTCAGACCCTTGCGCGGGTGCGCGGACAGGATCAGCTTGTTCAGTTCGTCCCGTACCCGCTCCGCGGAGACGATCTCGATGCGCCCGGCCATGTCCGTCATCGCGGCCACCACCTCGGGCGCCACCTCGAAGTCCAGCTGCGCGGCGAACCGCGCGGCCCGCATCATCCGCAGCGGATCGTCGGAGAAAGACGCCTCAGGGGTACCCGGAGTCCGCAGGATGCGGCCCGACAGGTCGTCCAGGCCTCCGTGCGGGTCGATGAACTCCTTCTCCGGCAGCGCGACGGCCATCGCGTTCACGGTGAAGTCCCGGCGCACGAGATCTTCCTCGATGGAGTCGCCGTAAGACACCTCGGGCTTCCGGGAAGTCCGGTCGTACGCCTCGGAGCGGTACGTCGTGATCTCGATCTGGAACGACTGCTGCACATCGCCCACGCGAGCGTCCTTCTGTACGCCGACGGTACCGAAGGCGATCCCGACCTCCCACACGGCGTCCGCCCAGGGCCGCACGATCTTCAGTACGTCCTCGGGGCGGGCGTCCGTCGTGAAGTCCAGGTCGTTGCCGAGCCGGCCCAGGAGCGCGTCCCGGACCGAGCCGCCGACCAGAGCGAGTGAGAACCCGGCCTCCCCGAATCGGCGGGCAAGGTCGTCGGCGACAGGGGACACCCGCAGCAGTTCAGTCACCGCGCGGCGCTGCACCTGGCTCAGGGCACTGGGGTTGTCTTCATTGGCATTCGGCACAACAGAAAAGGGTACGTGGCCGAGGCCCCCACGGGCGCCTCCATAAAACACGCACACCCGTCCCCTCTTGCAGGGGCATCGATACACACACATACAGGACACTCGGACCGGACTCCCGATCTTGTGGAGCAGTCCGCGGCACTTCCCCTCAGCGCACATCGTTACCATGCGTGGACGCACATTCCGACGACCACTGACGATGACGAGGGACGGGCGAGCGCGTGGCCGAGGCGGCAGACTTCCAGGGGATGAGTCCCTCACCTGCCCGCCGGTGGCTCCGGCGCAGCGGCGTACTTCTCGCCGGTGTGCCCCTGCTGACCGGGCTGCTCCAGCTGCCCCTGGGCACGTCCGCGTACGCCGCCGAGAGGACCGCTGTGGCCGACGCCACCGGGTCCAGCACGGTCGACGTCTCCCTGGACTCACTCACTCCCAGCGTCCCTACGACCGGTGACACCGTCACCGTCTCCGGCACGGTCACCAACAACGGCAAGCAGGCGGTCACGGATGCCCACGTGGGCATCCGCGTAGGTCCGTCGCTCACCAGCCTCTCCGCCATCGACAGCGCCGCGAAGCGAACCGAGTTCCAGCCGGGAATCGATGCCTCGGAGGTCGGTGGCTCGTACGTCGCGAAGTTCTCCGAACTCGCCGTCGGGGTCTCGCAGCCCTTCAGCATCTCGGTGCCCGTCGACGATCTGGACCTCGGCGCCGACGGCGTCTACCAGCTCGCCGTCTCCCTCACGGGCCGGACCGCCGCGCAGCCGTGGGACCAGATCCTCGGCATCCAACGGACGTTCCTGCCCTGGCAGCCCGACGCGGCTGACACGAAGACGAAGACGACGTACCTCTGGCCACTGATCTCCACGGTCCACCTCACTGCGGAGACCGGCTCGGACGCTCAGCAGACACCCGTCTTCGAGAACGACGACCTGGCCGCGGAGATCTCCCCGGGCGGCCGCCTGGACCAGTTGGTGTCCTTGGGCAGCGACCTGGACGTCACCTGGGTGCTCGACCCGGACCTGCTGGCCTCCGTCGACGCCATGACGCGCAGCTACCGGATCCAGGACGGCGACACCACCACGGCCGGCAAGAACCAGGCGATCGCCAAGCAGTGGCTCGCCAAGCTGGAGACGACAGTCAAGGACAAGGAAGTCGTCGCCCTCCCCTTCGCCGACCCCGATCTCGCGTCGCTGGCGCACAACGGCACGAACATCACCGGCTCCCTCAGCCACCTCAAGGACGCAACGGACGTGGCAGCCTCCACGGTGGACACGGTCCTTCACGTCACGCCGAACACGGACTTCGCCTGGCCCGCCGACGGCGCCCTCGACCCGTCGATCGTCAAGGTCGCCACCTCCGCGGGCGCCGACAAGGTGATCGCCCGCAGCGACAGCCTGCGCGAGACGGGCGGGCTGTCGTACACGCCGAGCGCCGCCCGCCCCATCGGCGGCGGGACGACCGCGGTGGTCGCGGACGCCCGGCTGTCGACCGACTTCCAGGGCGATATGACCGAGGCCGACAACTCCACACTCGCCGTGCAGGAGTTCCTCGCCCAGAGCCTGGCGATCAACCTGCAGGAGCCACAGAAGCAGCGCAGCATCGTGATCGCCCCGCAGCGCGTGCCGTCCGCGAGTCAGGCCGAGACGATGGCGCAGGCGCTGACAGCACTCCGGGACGGGAACTGGTCGGAGTCCCAGGGTCTGTCCGCTGCCTCGAAGGCCAAGCCGGACCCGGGTGCCACCACGAAGGTGCCCGCCGAGTCCGCGTACCCCTCCTCGCTGCGCAAGCAGGAACTGCCACAGTCGGCCTTCGAGTGGATCCGGGACACACAGACAAGCCTCGACAACTTCAAGGTCATCCTCACCGACCAGTCCCGCGTGGTCACCCCTTTCGGTCGGGCCATGGACCGGGGGATGTCGACGTCCTGGCGCAGCCGGACCGCTCCGGCGGCGGCCTTCCGTACGAGCGTTTCGTCGTACCTCAACGACCTCACCGGCCTCGTCAAACTGATCGAGAAGTCCGACGCGCAACTCTCGGGCCGCAGCGCCACGATCCCCGTCACCGTGCAGAACAATCTCGTGCAGGGCGTCGACCATTTGGTCCTGCGCCTCACCTCGGAGCAGCCGACCCGTCTCAAGATCGGTGACGGCCCCTACGACGAGCAGCGGATCGCGGTCGCGGGTGAGCACAGCCAGTCGGTGAAGTTCACCACCTCGACCAAGGCCAACGGTCCCGTGAAGGTGGTCGCCCAGTTGTACACGGAGGACGGCCAGAAGTACGGCGCCCCCGTCACCTTCGAGGTGAAGGTCACCGAGATCACCTCCACGGTGATGCTGGTCATCGGCGGTGGCTTCCTGTTGCTCGTGCTCGCCGGATACCGGATGTACACGCAGCGCAAGCGCGCGACAGCCCGACAGGCCGAGGAGGACGCTCGCGAGGCCGAGAGCGCGAGCGAAGACGGTGCAGGCGACGGCGCCGTCGCCGTGGAGACTGAGGACAGCCCCGCCGAGGATTCCCAGGACCGCCCCGCAGGCGAGTCCGGCACGGAGTCCGGGGCAGACGACCCGGAGCACCCGAGTGACCTGACACCGGACACCGCACCGGAAAGCACCGGCCCGTCCGGGACGGGTGAGAGAGTGGACCGTTGAGCGATGTCGTGGCCGGTGGGCCCGGGGACGATGAGGTGGGGTAACCATGAACGCGCCGTACGACGGTGACCGCGGTCAGGGCGCGGGCGGCTCCGGCTACCCCGAGGGCTCCCCGGACCAGGGCGCCGGGAACTCCGGCTACCCCGAGGGTTACCCCGAAGGTCCGCCCTCCCAGTCCGGGCAGATGCCTCAGGGGTCCCCTGCAGACGTGTACTTCCAGGACGCATACGCCCAGGACCCCTACCGAGCGCAGGACCTGTCCGCCCAGGACCCGGTGACCGAGGCGCTCTACGACCGCGCCGCGCACCCCCCGCCGCCGCCCGGCACGTACCACCCGCAGCCTCCGCTGTACGCGCAGCCGCCCACGTCGCCGTACGCACCCGACCCGCGCATCTGGGCCCAGACGCCGCCGCCGGAGCCCGCGGGACCGACCCGCCACCTTCCGTACGGCGACGACCCACGCACCACCCAGTTCGTGGGCGTCGACGACCTGGTCACCCAGGCCGGCGAGCAGCAGCACGAGCCCGACGCCTTCGCCCACCTCTTCCGCGACCAGGGACAGGGCCCCGACCGTCCGTACGCCGGTCCGCCCGGCGTACCGTCACCGTCCTCCGAACCGGCTCCGGCCGCCCCGCAGCCACCGCCGCCCACGCCCGCTGCCGCTCCGAAGAAGTCCGGGGGGCGTGCGTCGGGGCTGCTGAAGTCGAGCGCGGTGATGGCGGCCGGCACGATGGTGTCCCGCCTCACCGGCTTCGTCCGTTCCGCGCTGATCGTCTCCGCCCTGGGCCTCGGCATCCTGGGTGATTCATTCCAGGTCTCCTACCAGCTGCCGACCATGATCTACATCCTGACCGTCGGAGGCGGCCTCAACTCGGTCTTCGTGCCGCAGCTGGTGCGCGCCATGAAGGATGACGAGGACGGCGGCGAGGCCTTCGCCAACCGCCTGCTGACCCTCGTCATGGTGGCCCTCGGCGCGCTCACCGTGCTCGCGATGTTCGCTGCGCCGCTCCTGGTCCGCATGCTGTCGGTACCGGTCGCCAGCAACCCTGAGGCCAATGACGTCGCCGTCACCTTCACCCGCTACTTCCTGCCCTCGATCTTCTTCATGGGCATCCACGTGGTGATGGGTCAGATCCTCAACGCCCGCGGGAAGTTCGGCGCAATGATGTGGACCCCGGTACTGAACAACGTCGTCATCATCGTGACGCTCGGAATGTTCATCTGGGTGTACGGCAGCGCGGCCAACTCCGGCATGACGGTCAACAACATCCCGCCTGAAGGCCAGCGACTCCTCGGCGTCGGTATCCTCCTCGGCCTCGTCGTACAAGCCCTCGCAATGATCCCGTATCTGCGCGAGACCGGGTTCAAACTGCGGCTGCGGTTCGACTGGAAGGGCCACGGCCTCGGCAAGGCCGCGATGCTTGCCAAGTGGACGGTGCTCTTCGTCCTCGCCAACCAGGCGGGCGCGATGGTCGTCACCCAGTTGTCCACCGCCGCAAGCAAGGACGCCGACGCTTTCGACGGCGTCGGTATCGCTGCCTACGCCAACGCCCAGCTCATCTGGGGGCTGCCACAGGCGATCATCACCGTCTCGTTGATGGCTGCGCTGCTGCCGCGGATCTCCCGCTCGGCCCACGAGGGCGACGGCGGCGCCGTCCGGGACGACATTTCCCAAGGACTTCGCACCACCGCCGTCGCCATCGTGCCCATCGCCTTCGGCTTCGTCTCACTCGGGATCCCGATGTGCACGCTGATCTTCGGCTCCTCTGGAACCAGTGCGGCCACGAACATGGGTTACATGCTGATGGCCTTCGGTCTCGGCCTGATCCCGTACTCAGTGCAGTACGTCGTCCTACGCGCCTTCTATGCGTACGAAGACACTCGGACTCCCTTCTACAACACGGTTATCGTGGCCTCGGTCAACGCTGGCGCCTCGGCGCTCTGCTTCTTTGTCCTTCCCGCACGCTGGGCGGTGGTCGGCATGGCCGCTTCGTACGGGCTCGCCTTTGCGATCGGCGTCGGCGTCGCCTGGAGCCGGCTGCGCAAGCGGCTGGGCGGAGACCTGGACGGCACTCGAGTCCTGCGGACGTACGCCCGGCTCGGCATCGCGTCGCTGCCGGCCGCTCTGCTCAGCGGGGCAGCCTGCTACGGGATCGGCCACACGCTGGGCCAGGGCGTCGGCGGCTCATTCGTCTCCCTGATCGGCGGCGGCGTCGTACTGCTCGGCGTCTTCTACGTCGCAGCACGGAAGATGCGCATCGAAGAGCTCAACTCACTGGTCGGAATGGTCCGCGGGCGCCTGGGGCGCTGAGGCGGGGGTACGCGCACAACCATCGTTCGCCGCCGTGTGTCGTGCATAGCGGCGGACTGTGGGCACAATTGGTTTCTGCGTCGGAGCACGCAACGGATGGGGAGGCGGGTACGACGGTGGCGGAACGGAGCACGGCTGCCGTCGACGTGGCAGACAACAGCGGTGACGAGCCGCTGACCGCCAAGGCGGACCAGTCCACGGCCGACGGGGTGGCCCAGAAGCGGGAGCGGGACACGGAGAGCGAAGAGGCACAGGGGAGCGGCGGGACCGAGCGTCCCGGAAAGGCGTCACCGCCCGAACTTCACAGCGGTCACAAGCTCGCCAGACGCTACCGCCTCGAAGAGTGCGTCACCCGTCTGGACGGTTTCAGTAGTTGGCGTGCGGTGGACGAGAAACTCCGCCGTGCGGTCGGTGTGCATCTGTTGCCCGCCGACCATCCGCGGGCTCGCTCCGTACTGGCAGCGGCCCGCTCCTCCGCCCTGTTGGGCGATCCCCGCTTCGTCCAGGTCCTGGACGCGGTCGAGGAGAACGACCTCGTCTATGTGGTGCACGAGTGGCTTCCGGACGCCACGGAACTCACGACGCTCCTGGCCTCGGGCCCGCTGGAGGTGCACGACGCGTACCAGATGGTCAGTCAGGTCTCCCAGGCCATGGCCGCCGCGCACCGTGAGGGCCTGGCCCACCTGCGACTCACCCCGGGCGCTGTGCTGCGCACCTCGTCCGGCCAGTGGCGCATCCGCGGGCTCGCGGTCAACGCCGCGCTGCGCGGCATCACCTCGGACACCCCGCAGCGCACCGACACAGAGGCGATCGGCGCGCTCCTGTACGCCGCGCTGACCCAACGCTGGCCGTACGACAACGATGCGTACGGTCTGTCCGGGCTGCCCAAGGACATCGGCCTCATCGCTCCCGACCAGGTACGGGCCGGGGTTCACCGGGGCCTGTCCGAGCTCACCATGCGCGCGCTCGCCAACGACGGCGCGACCGCGTCCCGCCACGAAACTCCGTGCACCACGCCGGAGGAACTGGTGAAGGCGATCAGCGAGATGCCCCGCATCCGCCCGCCAGAGCCCGCGTTCACCGCCCCGCCGGAGTACCAGCGCACGTCGTACCAGCAGGGCACGTACGGTCGCCAGGCGCCGCGTCCAGGCGTGACGCAGCCCATGCCTGCCCCGCCGTCCCCGCTGCAGAGTCGCACCGGCAAGGCCCTCAAGTGGGCTGTGTCGGCTCTGCTCATCGCCGCGCTGGGCCTGGGCAGTTGGCAGCTGGCGGACGCGCTCATGGAACAGGTCAAGTCGGACGACACGAACCAGACGCAGACGACGGACGGCAACGACAAGTCGAGCGACAAGGCCAAGCCCGTCGCGCCGATCACCATCCAGGACGCGGCCGAGTACTACCCGGACGGCAAACCGCAGCACGCAGGTGACGCGAAGCTGACCTACGACGCCGACAGTTCGACGTACTGGCGGACCTACTCCTACAAAGGCGGTCCCGAACTGGCACCGTTCAAGCAAGGCGTGGGAATCGTCTACGACCTCGGTTCCAGCCAGGATCTGTCGGCGGCCTCGATAGGGCTCTACTACCCCGGCGATCACACGACAGCCACCCTGTACGCCGCCGATTCACTGTCGTCATCCGCCCCGCTCAGCTCCATGTCGCAGATCGCGACAGCTACGACGTCGGGCAAGGACCTGAAGATCTCGGCCAAGGATCCGGTGAAGACCCGATACGTTCTGCTCTGGCTCACCGCGGTGCCGCACGCATCCGGCGACCAATACAGCGACGCCGGCTACAAGCAAGCCATCACGGACGTGAAGTTCACCGGCTGACGCTCGTCGACAAAGGGGAGGGGGTCCGATGGCCGATGAAGCCACATACGGCGAAGCAAGCGATCAGGACCTCCTCGCCCGCCATGTCGAGGGCGATCCCGACGCCTTCGGTGAGCTCGTACGCCGTCACCGCGACCGGCTCTGGGCGGTGGCCCTGCGGACGCTCGGAGACCGCGAGGAGGCCGCTGACGCGGTCCAGGACGCCCTGGTCTCCGCCTACCGCGCCGCCCATACCTTTCGCGGCCAGTCGGCCGTCACGACCTGGCTGCACCGCATCACGGTAAACGCCTGCCTGGATCGCGCCCGCAAGGCCGCTTCCAGAAAGACCTCTCCCGTCGATGACACCGAACGCCTGGAGCAGCTCCTCGAACCGCACGAGTCCGCCTCCGCTCCGGCGGAGCGCAACGATCTGCACCGAGAGCTCCTCAAGGCTCTGGCCACCCTCCCGCACGACCAGCGCGCCGCGCTGGTACTGGTGGACATGCAGGGTTATCCCGTGGCGGAGGCAGCCCGCGTCCTCGACGTCCCAGTCGGCACGGTGAAGAGCCGCTGCGCTCGTGGCAGAGCCAGACTCCTCCCGTTGCTCACCCATCTCCGTACGGAGAACGAGAGCAGCGCGGGCAGCAAGAAGTCGGGGGGCGGACGGAACCGGACGCAGGGGACATCCGTCCCACCCGCAGCGGGACCACATGACGCGGGGCCAAGCGATTCAGCTGCTGTGAAGGGCGGAGGTGGGAGAGCGTGACATCCACGACGGATACGGCCGGACACCCGGACGTCGCGGAAATCTCCGACCTCACCGAGGGTCTCCTCGCCCCCTCCCGTACCGCGGACGTACGACGGCACCTCGACGACTGCCCGCTCTGCGCCGACGTGTACGACTCGCTTGAGGAGATCCGGGGCCTGCTCGGTTCCCTGCCGGGCCCAGTGCGTATGCCCGCCGATGTGGCCGGCCGCATTGATGCCGCCCTGGCCGCGGAAGCTCTGCTGAGTGCCACGGCACCTGGTGATGACGCCGCCGCGAAAGACGACCGCACGAGTGTTTCACGTGAAACATCGACCGCAGGCGTGCTCCCCACCTCTCCCGGCTCAGGCTCCCCTGCTTCCACAGATCGCCCCTCGGGACCTCGCGCGGCCACCGGCCCCGGCCGTGCCCACCGACTACGTCATGGACGTGGCAGGGTAGCTGTGATCGGCACGGCTTTCACGGCCGCCGCTCTGGGGCTTGGCGCGATCCTCCTGCAGACGATGGGCAACGACAGCACGGGCAAGAGTCCTCGGGCAGAAGCACCGGAGTCGGGTTCGACAGTCACCTTCTCCGAAGGAACATTGGAGAGCCAGGTCTCTGAGCTCCTTACCAAGAACAAGGGCGCAGGTGAACCCTCCCCCGACGGGGACTCCTTGGGCATCGAATCTCATGGCACCGATTCCGGGTCCCCCGGAGTGGGCACCTTGATCACGCCCGCCGTGACCATCCCTGAATGCGTCCAGGAAGCAACGGACAACAGCGGAGCAGTCCTCGCCGCCGAGTCGGGCACCTACAAGGGCACCAGCGTCTATCTCGTCGTGCAGCCCGACACCTCCGACAGCACGAAGGTCGCGGCCTATATCGTCGACGCCGCGTGCGTGAAGCGGGGCTCGACATCCCCGGGAGAGCTCCTGCTGACGCAGTCGTACACCCCTTCCTGAGGGGTTCAGAGCCGAATGGACTCCTGCCCGGACGCCGCATGGCATCTCACTGCGGTCGAGGGTCTCCGTGTGCCCGGACACAGCGGGAATGCTGGCCCCTTAGGATCCGTTGGGTGGGGTGAGAGTTCTGAGAGAGGCTCCCACCGGCAGTACGCAGCAGTCTCCAGAGACGAGGAATCAAGCCGTGACCGACGTCCGTAACGTGATCATCATCGGCTCCGGGCCCGCCGGCTACACGGCAGCGCTCTACACCGCGCGCGCGTCGCTGAAGCCCCTGGTGTTCGAGGGCGCCGTCACCGCAGGCGGTGCGCTGATGAACACCACCGAGGTGGAGAACTTCCCCGGCTTCCAGGACGGCATCATGGGCCCGGAGCTCATGGACAACATGCGCGCCCAGGCCGAGCGCTTCGGCGCCGAGCTCGTTCCGGACGACGTCGTGGCCGTCGACCTGGCGGGCGAGATCAAGACCGTCACGGACACCGCCGGAACCGTCCACCGTGCCAAGGCCGTCATCATCACGACCGGCTCGCAGCACCGCAAGCTCGGCCTGCCCAATGAGGACGCGCTCTCCGGACGCGGCGTCTCATGGTGTGCCACGTGTGATGGCTTCTTCTTCAAGGACCACGACATCGCCGTGATCGGTGGCGGCGACACCGCGATGGAAGAAGCGACCTTCCTCTCCCGCTTTGCCAAGTCCGTGACGATCGTCCACCGCCGTGACACACTCCGCGCCTCCAAGGCGATGCAGGAGCGGGCCTTCGCCGACCCGAAGATCAAGTTCGTCTGGGACAGCGAGATCGCCGAGATCGAGGGCGACCCGAAGCTCTCCGGTCTGAAGCTGCGCAATCTCAAGACGGGCGAGATCTCCGATCTGCCGGTGACCGGTCTGTTCATCGCGATCGGCCACGACCCGCGCACCGAGCTCTTCAAGGGCCAGCTCGACCTCGACGGGGAGGGCTACCTGAAGGTCGAGGCACCCTCGACCCGGACGAACCTGACCGGTGTCTTCGGCGCCGGTGACGTCGTCGACCACACGTACCGCCAGGCGATCACGGCGGCCGGCACCGGCTGCTCCGCCGCCCTCGACGCCGAGCGCTACCTCGCCGCCCTCGCGGACAACGAGGCCGCTACCGCGGCTGCCACTGTCTGATCCCCGTCCGCCCCACCGCACCAACAAGTTAAGGAGCCCGCCGTGGCCGGCACCCTCAAGAACGTGACTGACGACTCCTTCGAGCAGGACGTCCTCAAGAGCGACAAGCCCGTCCTGGTGGACTTCTGGGCCGCCTGGTGCGGTCCGTGCCGCCAGATCGCGCCGTCGCTCGAGGCGATCGCCGCCGAGTACGGCGACAAGATCGAGGTCGTCAAGCTCAACATCGACGAGAACCCGGGGATCGCGGCCAGGTACGGCGTCATGTCGATCCCGACCCTGAACGTCTACCAGGGTGGCGAGGTCGCCAAGACCATCGTTGGCGCGAAGCCGAAGGCTGCGATCGTGCGTGACCTCGAAGACTTCATCACCGAGTAGTCGGTGAGCCGCACACGAGCGGCGCATGTTTCACGTGAAACACGAATGGGCCAGCCCTCCTGGGTTGGCCCATTCTTCTTTACAAGGTCGGAGCTGCCCCTACAGGGCATGCGCGTCGGCTACAGGGGGCGGAGCGCCGGTTCTTTCTGTACGGCTCCCAGAAGGCGGTCCAGGGCCAGCTCCACGTCTTCCTTCCACGAGAGCGTCGTCCGTAGTTCCAGCCTCAGTCGCGGATGGGTGGGGTGCGGGCGCACCGTCTTGAAGCCGACCGCCAGCAGATGGTCGGCGGGCAGCACGCAGGCCGGTTCCTTCCATCGGGCGTCGCCGAACGCCTCGATCGCCTTGAAGCCCCGTCGCAGCAGATCCTTGGCGACTGTCTGGACCATCACCCGGCCAAGTCCCTGCCCCTGGTAGCCCGGCAGGATGAAAGCGGTCATCAGCTGAACCGCATCCGGTGACACCGGGCTCGTGGGGAACGCCGTGGCGCGGGGGACATAGGCAGGGGGCGCGTAGAGCACGAACCCCACCGGTACGTCGTCGACGTAGACGACACGGCCGCAGGATCCCCACTCCAGCAGGACGGCGGAGATCCAGGCCTCCTTCTCGAGCTCAGGTGTGCCTGCTTTTACCGCGGCCTGCCCACTGACTGCGTCCAGCTCCCAGAAGACGCACGAGCGACAGCGCTCGGGAAGGTCCTGAAGGTTGTCCAGCGTGAGCGGTACGAGCCGACGCCCCATGGAGGATGTTCCTCGCTTCCTTCGCCCGCGAGGTCGCGGGCGGCTGTCAGAGCGCTCCGCTCCCTGAGCAGACTGCCGACGAATCCGCCGACCGCTCCCAGTCCCAGTCCTGCGGTCAACAGTCCGGTACGGGTCATGGATTGCACGGCCCCCGCCTCCCCAAGAAGGTGCTGCCAGGTGGATGCGCCATACCCGAACGCATCGTATCGACGATGCGATTCCATCGATACCGTCAGAAAGCAAAAGAGCGGGGCGGGGGGGGGGGTCAACCGGGGCGGCCCCGCCGGGGGGGTGTTTGGGTAAAACATACAA
>NZ_JBHXMF010000073.1:0-10900 GCF_042721055.1 Streptomyces sp. NPDC058470 | reverse complement strand
CCCCAGCCACCCCCGCCCCCCCCCCCCGCCGCAGCCCCCCACCCCCCGCACCCCCCCCGCTCTGATGGTTCTGACGATCACAGACACTCCCGCCACTGGGCGGCTCAGGCCTCCGCGTCCTCCGAGTCGTCGTCCAGGAGGCTCTTCTGGAGAACCGGTCCTTCGCCCGGTGCAAGAGAGCCGAGGATCCGCTCAAGATCGTCCATCGAGGCGAACTCGACGGTGATCTTGCCCTTCTTCTGTCCCAGGTCGACCTTTACTCGCGTCTCGAAACGGTCCGAGAGACGCGATGCCAGATCGCTGAGCGCCGGGGAGAGCAGCGCGCCGGCCCGCGGCCCCTTGGAGCGCGGGGCGGTCTGCGGCCGCGATCCCATGAGAGTGACGATCTCCTCGACGGCCCGCACCGACAGCCCCTCGGCGACGATCCGGTGGGCCAGCCGGTCCTGCTCCTCCGAGTCGTCCACAGAGAGCAGAGCCCGTGCATGTCCGGCGGAGAGAACTCCGGCGGCAACACGGCGCTGAACCGCGGGAGAGAGCTTCAGCAGACGCAGAGTGTTGGAGACCTGCGGACGCGACCGGCCGATGCGGTCCGCCAGCTGGTCGTGCGTGCAGTTGAAGTCCTTGAGCAGCTGGTCATAGGCCGCCGCCTCTTCCAGCGGGTTCAGCTGCGCGCGGTGCAGGTTCTCCAGCAGAGCGTCCAGGAGGAGCTTGTCGTCCTCCGTGGCCCGCACGATCGCCGGAATCGCTTCCAGGCCGGCCTCACGGCATGCCCGGAAGCGCCGCTCGCCCATGATGAGCTCGTAGCGCGTCGGACCGACCTGACGTACGACGACGGGCTGGAGAAGCCCGACCTCCTTGATGGAGGTGA
Organism: Streptomyces sp. NPDC058470; assembly: GCF_042721055.1. Lineage (NCBI taxonomy): Bacteria > Bacillati > Actinomycetota > Actinomycetes > Kitasatosporales > Streptomycetaceae > Streptomyces > Streptomyces sp. NPDC058470. The sequence continues at coordinate 10,032 of NZ_JBHXMF010000073.1, read as the reverse complement.
CCAGCTCGAAGAGAGCGTCCTCGTCAAACACCTCGCGGGGCTGGCGCGGGTTCGGGACGATGAATTCGAGAGGTAGTTCGGCGAAGTGAGCACCCACAGGTGACGGGTATTCCTCCAGAACTCCGTTCGCCGACAGCTCCTCGGTTTCATGTGAAACAGGCGGCAGCATGGCCACCTTCGCCGCAGCCACACCGCGCTCGGCGGTGAGTACCGGCACAGCCGTCGGCGAGGTGGACGCTCCACCCGCGGAAGCCGCCTTCTCTCCTGTCGGTGCCGCAGGGATGAGTGCGCCGAGGCCACGCCCCAGTCCCCGTCGTCGCTCGCTCACTGGATCCCCTCCACCATGTTCTGACCGTTCTGTACGCCCACGTGGGCAGGTTCCGCGTCGTACGCCACACCAACTCCGCGGAGGGCGATTTCCCTTGCTGCCTCAAGATACGAGAGAGCACCGCTCGACCCTGGATCATAGGTCAGCACCGTCTGCCCATAGCTCGGCGCCTCGGAGATACGGACCGAGCGAGGAATGCTCGTCCGCAGCACCTCCTCGCCGAAGTGACTGCGTACCTCGTCCGCGACCTGCGACGCCAGACGCGTCCGACCGTCGTACATGGTGAGCAGGATCGTCGAGACATGGAGGTCGGGGTTGAGGTGACCCCGAACCAGGTCCACATTGCGCAGGAGCTGCCCCAAGCCTTCCAGCGCGTAGTACTCGCACTGGATGGGGATGAGGACCTCTGCTCCGGCCACCAGCGCATTGACCGTCAGGAGGCCGAGCGACGGCGGGCAGTCGATGAGGATGTAGTCCAGCGGCTGCTCGTACGCCTGGATCGCTCGTTCCAGTCGACTCTCCCGCGCCACCAGGGACACCAGCTCGATCTCCGCACCGGCGAGATCAATGGTGGCCGGCGCGCAGAAGAGACCCTCGACATCGGGGACCGCCTGGACGACTTCGGAGAGCGGCTTGCTGTCGATCAACACGTCGTAGATCGATGGAACTTCGGCGTGATGGTCGATGCCCAGCGCGGTGGAGGCATTGCCCTGAGGGTCGAGGTCGATCACCAGGACACGGCCGCCATGCAGAGCGAGTGAGGCAGCAAGGTTGACCGTGGTCGTGGTCTTACCCACCCCGCCCTTCTGGTTGGCAACGACCATGACCCGGGTCTGTTCGGGCCGTGGCAGGCCCTCACCGGCGCGACCTAGCGCCTCCACTGCCAGTTGGGCAGCACGACCGATGGGAGTGTCGTCCATTGGAGGCGGTGTTTCACGTGAAACATCCTCCCCCATCGACTCGGTACGGGGACCGGGGACCGGATCGGTCATCGGTCCCGCGATGTTGGCGTCGGACCGCAAGGATTCACTCTCCTCGACTTCAGGCTCGCAATGAACAGAGCCTCCCATGCCTTCGGGGTCGTGAACCAGCGAGGCCCGTTCTTCTGTGGAGAAATCCACCTCTGTGGACAACTCCGCACCCTCTCCGAGTGAACGGAGAGGCTTCCGGTCCCGGGATACAGCCGCGGCCCGGCCGCGACTGATGATGCCGTGCAACAGTGAGCGACGTTTCACGTGAAACACGATGCATAGGGTTCGCGGCCATCACGGCGCGACACTCCGAGATGTATAGGTTTGGCAGCTTGTGTGGAGTACCGCTCGTCGTCAGGACGGATCAGCGACAGTGACAAAAAACTCCCGGTTCCGCCATGCGGAGCCGGGAGTGCAACGTCGATTCAGCCCCTCGGACTCAGCGTCGGCGACGCGTTCGCCCGATCCGGGCCGCCTTTGCTCGCTTGGCCGCGAAACGCACCCCGCCGGGGCTCTCGCCGACCTCGACCCGTACGACGGTGGAGAGCGGATCCACCACTCCCTCTCCGACATGGAGTACGGAGGTCCGGGCGGCACCGAGCTTGCTGAGCGCCGTTGCAGCGCTCTTCAGCTCCTCCTCGGCGGTGTCGCCCTTGAGGGCGAGCATCTCGCCGTAGGGACGCAGCAGCGGGATCCCCCAGGCCGCCAGGCGGTCCAGGGGCGCCACGGCACGCGCGGTCACCACGTGAACGGGCGGGAGCTTGCCCATGACCTCCTCCGCGCGGCCACGGACGACCGTCACATGGTCGAGGCCCAGCAGTTCCACGACCTCGGTGAGAAAGGTCGTGCGGCGCAGCAACGGCTCAAGCAACGTGATCTTGAGGTCCTCACGGACAAGCGCCAACGGAATGCCCGGCAGCCCGGCACCCGAGCCGACATCGCACACCGTCACCCCCTCGGGTACGACCTCGGAGAGCACCGCGCAGTTCAACAAGTGCCGCTCCCACAGACGGGGTACTTCGCGCGGGCCGATCAGCCCGCGCTCTACGCCCGCCTCGGCCAAGAGCTCCGCGTACCGGACCGCGTCCGCGAAGCGATTACCGAAAACCTCGCGCGCCTGCTCGGGCGCGGGAGGAAGCTCCGCTGCCTCCGTCACGGGGACCGTCCTTCCGTACCGCATAAGCGCATTGCGCGCTGATCACCAGGACCATCAAGGACTACCGGGTACTGCCCGGCACCACCAGGGACTGACAGGCACCACCGGGAACTACCAGGCTGACAAGGTTCGGCCCCGCCTGCGCAACAGACGGGGCCGATGGAACGTACGTACCGATCAGGCAGGAAGCACGACGACGAAGCGCTGGGGCTCCTCGCCCTCGGACTCGCTACGCAGACCCGCGGCCTTGACCGCGTCGTGCACGACCTTGCGCTCGAAGGGCGTCATCGGGTTCATCTTGACGGGCTCGCCGGAGCTCTTGACCTCGGCCGCGGCCTTGGCGCCGAGCTCGGAGAGCTCCTCGCGCTTCCTCGCACGGTAGCCCGCGATGTCCAGCATGAGGCGGCTGCGGTCGCCGGTCTCCCGGTGTACCGCCAGGCGCGTGAGCTCCTGCAGGGCTTCCAGCACCTCGCCGTCCCGGCCGACCAGCTTGTTCAGATCGCGACCGCCGGAGTCACTGATGATCGAGACAGCGGCGCGGTCGGCCTCGACGTCCATGTCGATGTCGCCGTCGAGATCGGCGATGTCGAGCAGACCCTCGAGGTAGTCCGCCGCGATCTCGCCCTCCTGCTCAAGGCGGCTCAGGGTGTCGCCCTCGGCGGCAGCGGAGGTGGTGCCTTCCGTCACGGGATGGACTCCTTCTTACTTCTTGGACGGCGACTTGGGCCGCTGAGGACCCTTGCGCTGTCCGGACTGGGCTTTGCTGCGGGTACCGGAGCCGGGCTTGGTGCCGCCCGCGGCCGGCTTGGCGGCGTTGGGCTTGGCATCCTGCGGCTCTTCGGACTTGCTCAGCGAGGTCTTCGGCTCGGTCCCGCCGTCCGCCTTCGCCACACCCGACTGACGCTGGGACTTGGACTGCCGCTTCGGCTGCTGGCGCTTGGGGGCGCCGCCCGCGGTCGTCGGGGTGCCGTCCTCGGCCTCGGTGACGGCGTCACTCACACCCTTCACCACGGTGCCGTCGGCCTGGGCCGCCAGGCCCGCCTTCGTCAGAGTGTTGATGAACTTGCGCTCGTGCTCGTTGCGGTCGCGGCCCTTGGCGACGATCGCCTTGACGATGGCCTTCTGACCACGGCCGCGCGTCTTCTCGTGCTGCGTAACGTGCTTCTCCAGGCGCTCCAGGTAAGCGGCCTGGGCCTTGCTGCCCGGGGTCGGGTTGTTGCGGATGACGTACATCTGCTGGCCCATGGTCCACACGTTGGTGGTCAGCCAGTAGACGAGGACACCGACCGGGAAGTTGATGCCGAAGATGGCGAACATGACCGGGAAGACGTACATCAGCATCTTCTGCTGCTGCATGAAGGGCGTCTTCACGGACATGTCGACGTTCTTCGTCATCAGCTGACGCTGGGTGTAGAACTGCGACCCCGACATCAGCACGATCATGATCGCGGTGATGACACGGACATCGGTGAGGGATGCGCCGAGCGCCTCCACCTTCGATGAGCCGTCCGTAAACTTCGCGGCGAGCGGGGCACCGAAGATGTGGGCCTTCTGAGCACTGGCCAGCAGGGAGTCGTTGATCACGCCGATGGTCTTGTTCGACGCGATGCCATTGAGCACGTGGTACAGGGCGAAGAAGAATGGCGACTGCGCCAGGATGGGAAGGCACGAGGAGAGCGGGTTGGTACCCGAATCCTTGTACAGCTTCATCATCTCTTCGGACTGACGCTGTTTGTCGTTCTTGTAGCGCTCCTGGATCTTCTTCATCTCGGGCTGCAGCGTCTGCATCGCCCGAGTGGCCTTGATCTGCTTCACGAAGAGCGGGATCAGGCAGATACGGATCAGGATCACCAGGGACACGATGGACAAGCCCCAGGCCCAGCCCGTATCGGGACCGAAGATCAGCCCGTACACGGAGTGGAACTGGACGATGACCCAGGAGACGGGTGTCGTGATGAAGCTGAACAGACTGGCAATCGTGTCCACTAATCAGGCTCCTTGAGCATGGGACGGGGTCTCGGCGGCCGGGCTCGAGGGGTGGTCGGACATACCGTGCCCCTCGATGGCCGGTTCGGCGGCGGAGGTCCCGCCCTTGCGTGCACGCCAGGCGTTACGCAGCATTTCGTGCCACCGCGGACGCTTGCGCGGCGGAACATGGTCCACACCGCCCAGCGACCACGGATTGCACCGGAGGATGCGCCAGGCGGTGAGTGCCGTTCCCTTGATCGCACCATGCCTGTCGATGGCCTGGTAGCCGTAGTGGGAACACGACGGGTAGTACTTGCACACCGGCCCCAGGAGCGGGCTGATCGTCCACTGGTACAGCTTGATGAGAGCCAGCAGCGGGTACTTCATCGAGCGCCCCCTCCCAGCAGCCGCTGAAGGGCGGCATCCAGGTCTCGGGCCAGCTGTTCATGGTCGGCGTCACCCGCGCCGGGCAACGCTCGTACGACTACCAGGCTACCGGTGGGCAGGAGGGCCACCCGGTCACGCATCAGATGGCGAAGTCGGCGCTTCACCTTGTTGCGTACGACAGCCCCGCCCACGGCTTTGCTCACGACGAAACCCGCACGCGTCGAGGGAGCGCTCTCCCCAGGCGCGTGCGGGTCCGGTGCACCGCTACGTAGATGGACGACGAGGAGCGGGCGTCCGGCCCGGCGTCCTCGGCGTACCGCGGTCGCGAAGTCCTCGCGCCGCCTCAGCCGATGCTCGGTAGGCAGCACGACGTCATGACCTGTAAGTGATCAGGCGGACAGGCTGGATCGACCCTTGCCACGACGGTTCGCGAGAATCGCGCGGCCGGCACGGGTGCGCATCCGCAGGCGGAAGCCGTGGGTCTTGGCGCGACGACGGTTGTTCGGCTGGAAGGTGCGCTTGCTCACTCGGGGGCTCCAGAAATAATCGGTGGTGGCGGGATGCCGTCCTGGCTGTCACCGTGCGCCCACGAGTAGCTCGTATACGCCCGAGTGCACCGCTTCCCGATCACTCGAAGTGACCTGTGCCCATCGGAGGCAGGCGGCAGCAGCCATCGACAACTCGACCTGGTCACGGTACGCGCGGCTACGCCATCCGGTCAAACCAGCATCTGCCAGGAGACACTATCCACAGGCTGGGGACAACAACTTGAACCGCAGCGGTCGCCCTGACTACCGTGGCCAAACTCCGATTCGTTCCCTTCTCACCGCCCCAGCGGCTTTGTCCCCACCGCTCCAGCAGCTTTGTTCCCGCCGCCCCACCCGAGTGATCTTCCCAACCTGCTCCCAGAACCACACGTTCGTGGGACCCATGAGAGAGCGTGCCCTGTGGCTGACGTACCTGCCGATCTTGCCGCAGTGTGGCCACGAGTAATGGAGCAACTTCTCGGCGAGGGCCGCGGTCAGGGTGTCGAGGCGAAGGACGAGCACTGGATCAAGCGCTGCCAGCCCTTGGCACTGGTCGCGGACACCGCACTCCTCGCGGTCCCGAACGAGTTCGCGAAGGGCGTACTCGAAGGCCGTCTCGCGCCGATCGTCAGCGAGACCCTGAGCCGCGAGTGCGGCCGCCCGATCCGCATCGCCATCACCGTCGACGACTCCGCCGGCGAACCCCCTGCGCCCGCCCGGTACGAGGACTCCGAGCCCCCCTCGGGCCAGGGCCAGGGCCGCGACTCGTACGACAACCAGACCCGCGACGAGCGAAGCCCGTACGACAACCAGAAGCGCGACGAGCGACCCCCGTACGACAGCCAGGGCCGCGACGAGCGAAACCCGTACGACCCCCAGGCACGCGACGACCGGAATCCGTACGACGGACAGCGCCGCGACGGATACGAGGGGTACGGCCGGCACCGCGCCGATGACCACAGGTCCGGCCGCTCCGACCAGCTCCCCGGGGCCCCCGGCGACCAGCTCCCGAGCGCCCGTCCCGCCTACCCCGACTACCAGCGGCCCGAGCCGGGCGGCTGGCCGCGGCACCAGGACGACTACGGCTGGCAGCAGCAGCGCCTCGGCTTCCCGGAGCGCGACCCCTACGCGTCGCCCTCCCAGGACTACCGGCCGCAGTCCATGGACCGCCCGCCGTACGAGCAGCAGCGCTCCGACTACGACCAGCGTCCCGACCGTCGTGATCTTCAGGAGCCGCCCTCCGGCAGCGGCCACATGCACCGCGGCTCGCCTCAACCCGAAGTACCTCTTCGACACCTTCGTCATCGGCGCATCGAACCGCTTCGCGCACGCCGCCGCGGTCGCCGTCGCCGAGGCACCGGCGAAGGCGTACAACCCGCTCTTCATCTACGGGGAGTCGGGCCTCGGCAAGACACACCTGCTGCACGCGATCGGGCACTACGCGCGCAGCCTGTACCCCGGCACCCGGGTGCGGTACGTGAGCTCGGAGGAGTTCACCAACGAGTTCATCAACTCGATCCGCGACGGCAAGGGCGACAGCTTCCGCAAGCGGTACCGCGAGATGGACATCCTGCTGGTCGACGACATCCAGTTCCTGGCGGACAAGGAGTCGACGCAGGAGGAGTTCTTCCACACGTTCAACACGCTCCACAACGCGAACAAGCAGATCGTGCTCTCCAGTGACCGGCCGCCCAAGCAGCTGGTCACCCTGGAGGACCGACTGCGGAACCGTTTCGAGTGGGGTCTGATCACGGACGTCCAGCCGCCCGAGCTGGAGACGCGAATCGCCATCCTTCGTAAGAAGGCGGTGCAGGAGCAGCTCAACGCCCCGCCGGAGGTGCTGGAGTTCATCGCGTCCCGGATCTCGCGGAACATCCGCGAGCTGGAGGGCGCGCTGATCCGGGTGACGGCGTTCGCGTCGCTCAACCGGCAGCCGGTGGACCTCGGTCTGACGGAGATCGTCCTCAAGGACCTGATCCCCGGCGGCGAGGACTCGTCCCCGGAGATCACCGCGCCGGCCATCATGGCGGCCACCGCCGACTATTTCGGCCTCACCGTGGACGACCTGTGCGGCTCCTCGCGCAGCCGCGTCCTGGTGACGGCACGCCAGATCGCCATGTACCTCTGCCGCGAGCTCACCGACCTCTCACTGCCGAAGATCGGCGCGCAGTTCGGCGGCCGCGACCACACGACCGTGATGCACGCCGACCGCAAGATCCGCGCGCTGATGGCCGAGCGCCGCTCCATCTACAACCAGGTGACCGAGCTGACGAACCGCATCAAGAACGGCTGACAGAGACGGCGACAGAGACCGTCGTACGTCGCTGAGGGCGCCCCGGGACACCTGCCCGAGGGCGCCTTTCGCCGTTCTCGTGCGTGTGCGGGTGGCGCCTGCCGAGCTTCTCGTACGACTACGGAGGCTGCCCAGAGACGTTGTCGTACGCCCGCGGAGGCCGGTCCGAGACGTTTTCGTACCCGCGCCGAGGGCCTCGGCGGCGTTTTCGTACGTCTACGGAGGACGCCCTTCGTAGATCGGCGGTCATCCTGTGTTCGATTACGAGCCGGGTTACGGCCACTCTCCACAGATTCGGTGACTTTCCGGTGTCCACACCCTGGGGACTGGGAAGTTGTCCAGATCGTGTCCACAGGCCGCACTGGTGGAAGACCATCAGGCCAGGTCACCTGCTTGTGGATTGGTGGACGAAGACTCTCCACAGGCTGTGGACGAAGAAAAGATCCACAGGGTGCGCGCCAAGTTGTCCACCGTCGGCCCACAGGCTGGGCTTGGTTGTCCCCAGCGATCACCAACTTCTCCACACCTCTGTCCACTGTTCGGCAACTCGACGCGCCCTCTCACCGTGTCGAGTGAAAGGCGTCACACCAAGGTGTCCGGTTGGCCTGTGGGGAACGTGGGTAAATCTGGGGACGGCGCTGGGGAGAAGTGACCTCTGCCTGTGCATCGAGTGTGCAGAACTTTTCGCCGTCCACAGAGGAGCGTGGTTTTCCACCGCTCCCGCCCACAGGGTCGGTGGACAAAAAATCGCCTCTGAGCTGCGAAAACGGGGTTATCCACGGTTTCCACAGGCCCTACTACTAAGACCAACTAGAGAGAGCTTGAGAGTCGATTCGAAGTGGGGGCTGTGCACAACTCACGCTCGGAGCCTCCGGTGCCGCTCGGAACGACTTGACCCTGAGGGGCACCGACTGTCAGTGCTGTGCGTCAGACTGGTCCCCGGTGTCCTGCCCATCCCTGGGCCGAACGACACCGAGTCAGACGACGAAGGCCAGCAGGGCGAGAGCGCCGGCAACAGACGGAGGCGGCAACGGTGAAGATCCGGGTGGAACGCGACGTACTCGCGGAGGCAGTGGCCTGGGCGGCACGCAGTCTCCCGGCCCGTCCGCCGGCTCCTGTGCTCGCCGGCCTGCTCCTGAAGGCCGAGGAGGGCGCCCTGAGCCTCTCCAGCTTCGACTACGAGGTCTCGGCACGGGTCTCGGTGGACGCCGAGATCGACGAGGAAGGCACGGTGCTCGTCTCCGGCCGCCTGCTCGCCGACATCTGCCGAGCTCTTCCCAACCGGCCGGTGGAGATTTCCACAGACGGTGCACGGGCGAGCGTGGTCTGCGGCTCCTCGCGGTTCACACTCCACACCCTGCCTGTGGAGGAGTACCCGGCGCTGCCGCAGATGCCGTCCGCGACCGGCACCGTCCCGGGCGAGGTCTTCGCCTCGGCGGCCGCCCAGGTGGCCATCGCGGCCGGGCGCGACGACACGCTGCCCGTCCTGACCGGCGTCCGCATCGAGATCGAGGGCGACACGGTCACCCTCGCCTCGACCGACCGCTACCGCTTCGCGGTCCGTGAGTTCCTGTGGAAGCCCGAGGACCCCCAGGCGTCCGCGGTGGCCCTGGTGCCCGCCAAGACGCTCCTGGACACCGCCAAGGCCCTTACGAGCGGCGACAGCGTGATCCTGGCGCTGTCCGGCTCCGGTGCCGGCGAGGGCCTGATCGGTTTCGAGGGCGCGGGGCGGCGTACGACCACCCGGCTGCTCGAGGGCGACCTCCCGAAGTACCGCTCGCTGTTCCCGACGGAGTTCAACTCGATCGCCGTCATCGAGACCGCCCCCTTCGTGGAGGCCGTCAAGCGTGTGGCCCTGGTCGCCGAGCGGAACACCCCGGTGCGGCTGAGCTTCGAGCAGGGCGTGCTGATCCTGGAGGCGGGCTCCAGTGACGACGCACAGGCTGTGGAGAGGGTCGACGCCCAGTTGGAGGGCGACGATGTCTCGATCGCCTTCAACCCGACGTTCCTGCTCGACGGCCTGAGCGCCATCGACTCGCCGGTCGCCCAGCTCTCCTTCACGACGTCCACGAAGCCCGCGCTGCTGAGCGGCAAGCCCGCTCTGGACGCCGAGGCGGACGAGGCATACAAGTACCTGATCATGCCGGTGCGCCTCAGCGGCTGACGCATGGCGGCCGGCCCACCCGGCCGCCGAAGCCGCAGGTGGGGCGTACGTCTGAGCGCGTATGCCCACAGATGTGCGTGAGCGTCCGGGTTTAGGCTCGGACGTAGGTACGAAAGTGCCTTCACGCCACGTCGCAAACCTAAGGAACAACTGATGGAGCTCGGTCTCGTCGGCCTCGGCAAGATGGGCGGCAACATGCGCGAGCGGATCCGCCGCGCAGGCCACACCGTCCTCGGAT
>NZ_JBHXMF010000072.1:0-44353 GCF_042721055.1 Streptomyces sp. NPDC058470 | reverse complement strand
CGGTCCCTGAACTCGTCTCGTGCGCCTAGGTCCTGTCGTCACATCCCCGTCGTCGCCCGGAGGGCGGCCTGGCGTCGCGCGGCAGACGGGGATGTGACGACAGGACCTAGACCTGTCCGGCCGATCACGGCGGAGACGCGGGGTGTGGCACGCACTTTCCCGTTGCCTCAAGGGCGTGGGGGCCCCCAGCGACCCCCAGGGCGTTGAATTCCTGCGACCTGATCGGCCGGACGGGTCCTAGCCGACGTGTTCCCGGGAACCGGACGCGACCCGTTCCCGGGCGGTCGCGACGACGGGGGAGCGGCGCAGGGCGAGGGACATCCCCACAAGGTCCCGCGGACCGGCGGCCGTGGTGGCGGACGGGGTGGCGTCCGCCGCCGCGCTGACGATCCTGCCCTCCGGATCCTCGGCCCTGGCCCGCAGTGCCACGGTCACCATCGTCGCGTCGGCCTCGGCCCGCGCCCGGTTCTCGCCGGAGCCCGCGGACACGGCGGCGTCGTAGGCCCGCGCGCGCTCCTCGGGGTCGAAGTAGGGGTACAGGCTGAGGAGGCCGTCGTGGATGTCGGACTCCCGCTGGGTCACCAACAGTTCGGTCGGCGACCACCAGGCGATCCGCACCGCGTGGTCACCGTGGTCGCCTGCGGGCCGCAACTCCCGCCAGAGCGGCCCGAGGTGACGGTAGGTCGCCCAGGTGCTCCACACATCTCCGAAGCGCTGACAGGCCATCGGGACGCAGAAGCCGATCGCGCAGATCAGCTCTCCTGCGGCGGCCAGGACGGGGGCGACGTCGGTGCTCAGGTAGTCGAGGTTCCCGCCGGTCCAGCGGGCGCCCACGGCAGTCAGTTTGGCGGCGTCGAAAGCGATGTTGGTCAGGAACCCGGACACGATGACCAGCAGCCCGGCGCGCAGCCAGCCCCGCACCTGGAGTGCCCAGCGCCAGCACATCATGACCATCGCGACGTTCGCGAAGGTGAGTGCGGCGAGATAGAGCACGATCATCTCGCGGATGAACGGCGTGTTGGCGTAGTACGTGTCGAGGTCCCGCAGGCGCTCTTCCGGCGCGTGCCCGAGGACGAACAGCGTCACGCACGCCACGATCACCACGGAGTACCCGGCGATCCAACGGCGCGAGGCGCGACGCGTGACCTCCGACGGTCCGCCGCGCCAGTGGATGATCAGCACCAGACAGGAGGCGCTGAAGGCACTCAGCAGGCTGTACACGAGCGGCGCGGAGACGTTCGGGATGCCGGTGATGTGGTTGACCCAGGTGATCGTCGGCGGGGCCGCGAAGCAGAACACCAGGGCGGACAGCGCGAGCAGCGCGTACACCGACCGCAGCAGCGGATCGCGCCAGGCGCGCAGGACCGCCGGGCCCTTGAGAGCAAGGGCGATCGCCATCGCGACCGCCGGTATGTAGTAGCTGGTGTCGTGCACGCCGTCTCAGCCCTGCGGCCCGCGGTAGCCGAGCGACGCCTCGATCCGGCCCGCGAGTCCGTCTCGCTGCACCGGCCTGCGCAGCGATGAACCCGCGAGCCAGGTACGGCACTTGCTGGCGAGAAGCAGACCGAAGTTCTCGGCCTCCGCCTCGTCCGCGAGGTGCGATCGGGTGCGCGCGGCGACCTTGAGGACGGTCTCCTGGAGGTCCGCGGAGTCGTTCAGTAACCGGGCCGCGACGGCCGCGCCCTCGACGTGGTGGCTGCAGTGCCCGGCCTGCATGTGCCACAGCTCGTGGCCCAGGATCACCAACTGGTGGTCGGGCGCGGTGCGTTCCTCGACGACCACGAGGTCCTGTTCGGCCATGTCGAGCCAGAGTCCACTGGCCGTCCCGGGCGGGAACGCGGCGGTGCGGAACTGGACGGGGCGGCCGCGGCGTCTGCTCATGGCGTCGCACAGCGCCGCGTAGAGGTCGGCGGGTTCGGCGGGCGCCGCGAGTGTCAGTTCCCCGACCAACTCACCGCACAGGCGTCGCATGTCCCTTTGGATGCCCACAGTTCTCCCCGTGCTCACGACTCGGGCCGCTTGACGCTTTCCAGGAGCATGTCCAGCCACTCGGCGACCTTGTCCCGGTGCTGGTCGGTGGGCAACTGGGCGGCCCGCCAGGCGATTCCGCGGACGCCGTGGTCCAGCAGGAGTCGCTCCAGCGGATCGGGGGCCACCGAGGCCGCCGCGCGCTCACGGTCGGCGACCCGTTGCAACAGCTCCTGCTCCGAGCGCTGGAGAGCGCCCACGAGAGCCTCGGAGTCCTCGGCCGTGAGGAACCCGGCGTGCACCCGGAAGAACCGCTGAATGGCGTCGCAGTGTTCCATGGTGGGGCGCCGGTCGCCGTTGATGAGAGCCCCCGCCTGCTGCCGCGACATGCCCGCGCCGTCGGCGATCTCCTGCTGCGTGTACCGGCGCCCATTGGGTTTCAGCCGGGTACGACGGAGCAGATCCAGCCGTTGCAGGAACCGGGCCTGCAGATCGGGCTCGCCCGCGCGGCGGCCGCTCAGCAGGGCTCGCACCACGGGCTCGGGGACGCCGGACTCGGCCGACAGGCGCCGGGCGTCGAAGACCTCGGCGTGCCGCACACCGAGCCGGTCGGCGAGCCCGCTGACCCGGGCCACGACGGCCTGCAGCAGAACCGTCGCCGTGGCGGCCGGAACCTCGAAGCCATCCGTCACCGACAGATCTCCTACGTCTTTTCTCAGGTTTCTCACATGATGGTCAGCAACCATCGGGAGACTAGCCTCTTGGTCGAACTCACATCCAGGTCTCGCCACAACTGTGGCGAGATTCAGCCGTCAACGAGCGTCAAATGCCACGATAGTTGACACGACAACACTCCGGGAAGCAGGATCGGGGCGCCGCGTGAAGGCCGCATAGGCAAGAGGGGTGACCTCCCGATGGCGTACCAGGCAGGATGGCAGCGGTCCCAGCCGCGACCTGTCCCCGCGAGTCTCGAAGCGCAGGCGTATCTCCAGGACTACGCCGATCTCCTCGAGGCCCTCCCGTTCCCCTCCGTCGTCTTCGACCAATGCTGGGACGTCGTTCTGTGCAACGACGCGTTCGAGACACTTTTCGTCGGCATCGGACCACACCCGACGGCGATGCCCAGCCACAACTTCCTGCGTTTCGTCCTGTTCCATCCGGACGCGAGCACCGTCCTCGGCGAGCACGAGTCGAGCTGGTGCCTGCCGATGCTGGCCAACTTCGCGGACGCCGTGAAGCGGCACGACCAGGACCGCGCACTCCAGTCGATCCGCCGGGACATCGCCCAGGACCCGATCATGGACGCCGCCTACCGGCACGGGCTGCCGCACTGGATCCGCGCGGTCGGCCCGGACGGCGTCGAGTCCGACGGTGCCGTACGCCCGCTGGTGCACCCCGACCCGCGCTGGGGTCGTACGGACTGCCGGATCGTCATCGACACCCCCAAGTCCCTTCAGGACATGGGCTACACGCGGATGACACTGGTGCTGCGCGAGGCACGGCACGCGGCAGCCGGACCGGGCAGGGCGCACAAGACCCGCAACGGCGCGGCGGAACTGCGGGCGGTGTGAGCCGCCCTCGGCGGCCCAAGGGCTGAGCGCGCGCTGAGCGGTCCGTCCAAGCTCCAAGCCGTGAGCCCGCGGCGGGGTCGTGCCACGGCGGTGTGAGCCCGTTCAGGCGCGTGACGGGTGCGATGCCACCGGCGACGGCGCAACCCGCCCCCACGCGTTGACCAAATAGGCCGCCCCCGGCAGCCGTTGGAGCAGCGGGACCACGGCGGATCCGAAGTGCCGCACGAACCCGGCGCCCGCCACCAACTCCCGCCGGACGAGCCGCAGATGTAGGCCGGGCGCAGCGCCGCCAGGTCCGCGCTCGCCGGACGGCGGCCCTGCGCGGCGACCTGGGTGAGCACGGCCGCCGTATCGGCCCGGGTGGCGTCGATGCCCTCCGCACCGGAACCCTGAGCAGCCGCTGAGGAACCCTCCGTGCAACCGTCCCGTTCCGCGCGCATCGCGCTGCGGGTCGCCGCCGGGCTCGGCTCGCGGTCATCGGCGTCCCGCTTGCGCTGGCCCTGGTCAACTCCTTCGCCTTCGCACTCTCCTTCGACGACATGGTCGTCACGACGTTGACGGGCCGCCCCGGCATCGGGACCCTGCCGATCTGGATCCTCAACAATATTGACGCGCCCCCGGCAGGCACCGGTCGTGAACGTCGTGGCGGTGGTCCTCGTCCTGCTCTCGGTGATTCCGATCCGCCCGGCCCGGTGCCTGCCGGCCGACAGGCCGACGGAGAGCAGGATCTGAACCGGCCTGGGGTCACCCGGCGAACTTCCGCAGCCGAACAAGTCCCTCCCAGCTGATCCAATCGCGCGGGATCCAGCCGTTTCACCCGCAATACGCAAGCCGCTTGCATTTCTTGCGCTATTCTTGCGTGCATGACGCGACGACTTGCTCAGGTGGCGCAGAAGGTCGGGGTCAGTGAGGCCACGGTCAGCCGGGTGCTCAACGGCAAACCCGGAGTCTCCGATTCCACCCGGCAGGCGGTGCTCTCCGCCCTCGACGTCCTCGGCTACGAGCGGCCCACGCAACTGCGCGGTGAACGCGCCCGGCTCGTGGGCCTGGTGCTGCCGGAGCTGCAGAACCCGATCTTCCCGGCGTTCGCGGAGGTGATCGGTGGGGCGCTCGCGCAGCTCGGTCTCACCCCGGTGCTGTGCACCCAGACCAAGGGCGGCGTCTCCGAGGCGGACTATGTGGAACTGCTGCTTCAGCAGCAGGTCTCCGGCGTGGTGTTCGCGGGCGGCCTGTACGCGCAGGCGGACGCGCCGCACGATCACTACCGGCAGCTCGCGGACCGCAACATTCCGGTGGTCCTTGTGAACGCGGCCATCGAGCACCTCGGCTTCCCCTGCGTCTCCTGCGACGACGCCGTCGCCGTTGAGCAGGCCTGGCGCCATCTGGACTCGCTCGGACACGAGCGCATCGGACTTGTCCTCGGCCCCGGCGACCACATGCCCTCGGGGCGCAAGCTCGCCGCGGCGCGCGTGCTCGCCCCCGAACTGCCCGACGAGAACATCGCCCGGGCGATGTTCTCCCTGGAGGGCGGACAGGCAGCCGCCACCCGGCTGCTCGACCGGGGTGTCACCGGCATCATCTGCGCCAGCGATCCGCTCGCGCTCGGCGCCGTACGGGCCGCCCGCCGCAGGGGGCTCAACGTGCCCGGCGAGGTCTCCGTCGTCGGCTACGACGACTCGGCGTTCATGAACTGCACCGAGCCGCCGCTGACCACCGTGCGCCAGCCCATCGAGGCCATGGGACGCGCGGCCGTCGAGCTGCTGAACGCCCAGATCGGCGGCAGCAGTGTCACCCCCGAAGAGCTGCTGTTCGAGCCCGAATTGGTGGTCCGTGGTTCGACAGCGCAAGCGCCGCGCCACTGAGCAGCAGGTGACTGTCAAATAATTACATATTCTGCGCGACATCTTGCGAAGAGATGTCGTCGGTGCTTGAGTGTGCGGCGCCCACCGCTCCAGGCCACGGGTTGCCAAAAGGGTTCCACCCGCTCCTGCCCAAAGGGGTCCACCGATGAGAAGCACCGGGTTCCGCCGTACCTTCGTCACGCTCATGGCGTGTTCTTTCGCGCTCACCGCCACAGCCTGCGGTTCGAGCGACGACACGGCCGACGGCAAGACCAGCATCACCGTCAACTGCATGCCGCCCAAGAGCGCGAAGGTCGACCGCTCGTTCTTCGAGGCGGACATCAAGGCCTTCGAGAAGGCCAACCCGACCATCGACGTCGTCGCGCATGACGCGTTCCCGTGTCAGGACCCCAAGACGTTCGACGCCAAGCTGGCCGGCGGTCAGATGGAGGACGTCTTCTACACCTACTTCACCGATGCCAAGCACGTCGTCGACATCAACCAGGCCGCCGACATCACGAGTTACGTCAAGGATCTCAAGAGTTACGACACCATCCAGCAGCAGCTGCGCGACATCTACACCGTGGACGGCAAGATCTACGGCATCCCGCGCACCGGTTACTCGATGGGCCTGATCTACAACAAGAAGCTCTTCAAGGAGGCGGGCCTCGATCCCGAGAAGCCCCCGGCCACCTGGGAGGAGCTGCGTGCGGCCGCCAAGGCGATAGCCGGGCTCGGCAACGGCACCGTCGGATACGCCGACTACAGCGCCCAGAACCAGGGCGGCTGGCACTTCACCGCCGAGATGTACTCGCAGGGCGGTGACGTGGTCAGTGCGGACGGCAAGAAGGCCACCATCGACACCCCCGAGGGCAAGGCCGTCCTGCAGAACCTCAAGGACATGCGCTGGACCGACAACTCCATGGGCAGCAAGCAGCTCCTCGTCATCAACGACGTCCAGCAGATGATGGGTTCCGGGAAGCTCGGCATGTACCTCTCCGCGCCGGACAACATCCCGATCCTGGTCAAGGAGAAGGGCGGGAACTACAACGACCTCGCCCTCGCGCCCATGCCCGGCGGCCAGGGCACGCTCATCGGCGGCGACGGCTACATGTTCAACAAGAAGGCGACGCCCGAGGAGATCAAGGCGGGCCTGAAGTGGCTCGACTCGATGTTCCTCACCCCCGGCGACGGCTTCCTCGGTGACTACGCGCGCGCCAAGCAGAACGACGCTCCCGTCGGCCTGCCCGAGCCCCGTCTGTTCACCGGCGCGGCCGACGAGAAGGACCAGCAGGTCAAGGAAGCCAACGCCAACGTCCCGGTGGCGAACTACCAGCCCTTCCTCGACGGCAGCGAGAGCCTGGACAAGAAGATCGAGCCGCCGCAGGCCCAGCAGATCTACTCGGTCCTGGACAGCGCCGTCTCCTCGGTGCTCACCAAGAAGGACGCCGACGTCGACAAGCTCCTGAGCGACGCGTCCGGCAAGATCGACTCCATTCTGGCCCGGGGCTGACACCGTTCATGAAGACCGCATCGAAGCCCGCGGTGCCTCCACCGACGACTGTACGGCCGGTGGAGGCACCGGGGCCTGGACCCCACAAGCGGCCACTGAGCCGGCGCCTGGCCGACCAGTCGCGGGCGTATGCCTTCCTCATCGGCGGCCTGCTCTGCTTCGCGCTGTTCTCCTGGTACCCGGCGATCCGCGCCCTCGTGATCGCCTTCCAGAAGTACACGCCCGGAGCGGAACCGGAGTGGGTCGGCACCGAGAACTTCACCCGCGTCTTCCACGACCCGGAGTTCGCGGCCGCCTGGCGCAACACCCTGACCTTCACCCTCCTCGCCCTGCTCATCGGCTTCGCCGTCCCCTTCGTGATGGCGCTGGTGCTGAACGAACTCCGGCATGCGAAGTCCTTCTTCAGAGTCGTGGTCTATCTGCCGGTGATGATTCCGCCGGTGGTCAGCGCCCTGCTCTGGAAGTGGTTCTACGATCCCGGAGCGGGCCTGGCGAACGAGGCACTGCGCTATCTGCACCTGCCCACCTCGAACTGGTCGAACGGCGCCGACACCGCGCTCGTGTCACTCGTGATCGTCGCCACCTGGGCGAACCTCGGCGGCACCGTCCTCATCTACCTGGCCGCGCTGCAGAGCATCCCCGGTGAGCTGTACGAGGCGGCCGAACTGGACGGCGCGAACATCTGGCAGCGCATCCGCCATGTGACGATCCCGCAGACCCGCTTCATCATCCTGATGCTGATGCTGCTGCAGATCATCGCCACGATGCAGATCTTCACGGAACCGTTCGTGATCACCGGCGGCGGCCCCGAGAACGCGACCGTGACCGTCCTGTACCTGATCTACAAGTACGCCTTCCTCTACAACGACTTCGGCGGAGCCTGCGCCCTGAGTGTCATGCTCCTCGTCCTGCTCAGTGCCTTCTCGGCGCTCTATCTGAAGCTGACCAGCTCCGGAGGCGAGGACTCATGAGCACCCGCACGCTCGTCTCACCGCTCACCCTCGCCCGCCGCCGCGGCAAGGCGCTCTACTGGAGCGTCTTTTCCGGAGTGGTCCTGCTCTTCGCGCTCGCCTTCCTCTTCCCCGTCTACTGGATGATCACCGGCGCGATGAAGTCGCCGGACGAGGTCACCCGTACACCTCCGACGCTGGTCCCCGACAAGTGGAGCCTCAGCGGCTACACCGACGCCTGGGACCTGATGGACCTGCCCACCCACCTGTGGAACACGGTGGTGCAGGCCACCGGCGCCTGGATTCTCCAACTCGTGTTCTGCACGGCGGCCGCGTACGCCCTGTCCAAGCTGAAGCCCGCCTTCGGCAAGATCATCCTCGGCGGCATCCTCGCCACCCTGATGGTCCCGGCGCAGGCTCTGGTCGTCCCGAAGTACCTGACCGTCGCCGACCTCCCGCTCATCCACACGAGCCTGCTCAACGACCCGCTCGGCATCTGGCTGCCCGCCGTGGCCAACGCCTTCAACCTCTATCTCCTCAAGCGCTTCTTCGACCAGATCCCGCGCGACGTCCTGGAGGCCGCCGAGATCGACGGCGCCGGCCGGCTGCGCACCCTCTGGTCGATCGTGCTGCCCATGTCCAGGCCGGTTCTGGGAGTTGTGTCGATCTTCGCCCTGGTCGCCGTCTGGCAGGACTTCCTCTGGCCGTTGATGGTCTTCTCCGACACCGAAAAGCAGCCCATCAGCGTGGCCCTCGTCCAGCTGTCGCAGAACATCCAGTTGACCGTGCTGCTCGGCGCGATGGTGATCGCCAGCATCCCCATGGTCGTGATGTTCCTGGTGTTCCAGCGGCACATCATCGCCGGGATCAGCGCGGGCAGCACGAAGGGCTGACCCCACCCCCTTCCAGAGCTCCACAGAAAGGTTGGCACCGTGGGACAGCATTCCCCTGCCCGCATCCAGGGCGAATGGTGGCGCTCCGCCGTCATCTACCAGGTGTACGTACGCAGCTTCGCGGACGGTGACGGCGACGGCACCGGCGACCTCGCGGGCGTCCGCGCCAAACTCCCGTACCTCGCCGAACTGGGCGTGGAAGCCCTGTGGTTCAACCCCTGGTATCTGTCGCCCATGGCCGACGGCGGCTACGACGTCGCCGACTACCGCGCCATCGACCCGGCCTTCGGAACGCTCGCCGAGGCGGAGAAACTCATCGCAGAGGCGCGCGAGCTGGGTATCCGCACCCTCGTCGACATCGTGCCGAACCACGTGTCCGACCAGCACGCCTGGTTCCGCGCGGCCCTCGCGGCGGGTCCGGGCAGCCCGGAGCGCGAGCTGTTCCACTTCCGCCCCGGACGCGGTGAGAACGGTGAACTCCCGCCCAACGACTGGCCGTCCCAGTTCGCCGGGTCCACCGAACCCGTCTGGACCCGGCTGCCCGACGGCGACTGGTACCTCCACCTGTTCACCCCCGAGCAGCCCGACCTCAACTGGGCGCACCCGGCGGTCCGGCAGGAGCACGAGGACGTGCTGCGCTTCTGGTTCGAGCGGGGCGTGGCGGGCGTCCGCATCGACTCGGCCGCGCTGCCCGCCAAGGACCCGGACCTCCCCGACTTCGTCGAGGGCCGCGACCCGCACCCCTTCGTCGACCGCGACGAGCTGCACGACATCTACCGCTCCTGGCGCGCGGTGGCCGACGACTACGACGGCATCTTCGTCGGCGAGGTCTGGCTCCCGGACACCGAGCGCTTCGCCCGCTACCTCCGCCCGGACGAACTGCACACCGCCTTCAACTTCTCCTTCCTGTCCTGCCCCTGGGACGCCGCACGGCTGCGTACGTCGATCGACGAGACCCTCGCCGAGCACGCTCCGGTCGGTGCGCCCGCCACCTGGGTGCTGTGCAATCACGACGTGACGCGCACGGTCACCCGCTACGGCCGCGGCGACACCGGCTTCGACTTCGCCACCAAGGCATTCGGCACCCCCACCGACCTCGCGCTCGGCACCCGCCGCGCCCGTGCTGCCGCCCTGCTCTCGCTCGCCCTGCCCGGCGCCGTCTACGTCTACCAGGGCGAGGAACTCGGCCTGCCCGAGGCGGAGATACCCCGCAGTCATATCCAGGACCCGATGCACTTCCGCTCCGGCGGCGCCGACCCGGGCCGGGACGGGTGCCGGGTTCCGCTGCCGTGGTCCGCCGGCTCGCCCCACGCGGGTTTCGGCGGTGACCCCTGGCTTCCGCAGCCCGCCGGCTGGGCCGCGTACGCGGCCGACCAGCAGGCGGCCGACCCCGGCTCGATGCTGGCCCTCTACCGCGACGCACTCCGTGTCCGTCGCACCGAGCCCGGCTTCGGCGACGGCCCTCTCAGCTGGCTCCCAGCCGCCGACGGCATCCTGGCCTTCGCCCGCACGGGCGGCACGGTCTGCGTGGTCAACCTCTCCGACACCCCCGCCGACCTCCCCACACACTCCCAACTCCTGCTCACCAGCGGCCCCTTGGACGCCGAGGGCCGCCTTCCCCAAGACACGGCGGCCTGGCTGCGCGCCTGACACCGCAGCCCGGCCGCCGCTCCACCCCGCTATCCCGGCACCCCCACACGAAAGGGATCAGCATATGTCCAGATCTGTCAGGCGCATGCCAGCAAGCGCGGCCGCAGTGGCCGTCGCTCTCGCCGCCGGCATGCTCAGTGTCACCGTGGCACCCCCCGCGGCGGCGGCCTCGGGCGCCACCCTGCCCTTCACCTCGGTCGAGGCGGAGTCCGCCACCACCACGGGCACGAAGATCGGCCCCGATTACACCCAGGGCACTCTCGCCTCCGAAGCGTCCGGGCGACAGGCCGTGCGGCTGACCGCGGGGCAACGCGTCGAGTTCACCGCGCCGCGCGCGGCGAACGCCGTGAACCTCGCGTACAGCGTCCCCGACGGGCAGTCGGGGACGCTCGACGTCTACGTCAACGGCACGAAGCTGGCCAAGACGCTCGCCGTCACCTCCAGGTACTCCTACGTCGACACCTCCTGGATCGCGGGCGCCAAGACCCACCACTTCTTCGACAACTCCAGGCTGCTGCTCGGCCTGAACGTGCAGGCGGGCGACAAGATCGCCTTCCAGGCGACCTCCGTCCAGGTCACCGTCGACGTCGCCGACTTCGAGCAGGTGGCCGCGGCCGCCACCAAGCCCGCGGGAGCCGTGTCCGTCGTCGACAAGGGCGCCGACCCCAGCGGCGTGGGCGATTCGACGGCGGCCTTCCGGTCGGCGATCGCCGCCGCGCCCGGGGGAGTGGTCTGGATCCCGCCGGGCGACTACAAGATCACGTCCTCGCTCAGTGGCGTCCAGAACGTGACCCTCCAGGGCGCCGGCAGCTGGTACTCCGTCGTGCGCACCTCGCGCTTCATCGACCAGACCAGCTCCTCGGGAAGCGTCCGTCTCAAGGACTTCGCGGTCATCGGCGACGTCACCGAGCGCGTCGACTCCAACCCGGACAACTTCGTCAACGGCTCCCTGGGCCCGAACTCGACGGTCTCCGGCATGTGGATCCAGCACCTCAAGGTGGGGCTCTGGCTGACGGGCAACAATGACAACCTTGTCGTCGAGAACAACCGCATCCTCGACACCACCGCCGACGGCCTCAACCTGAACGGGAACGCGCACGGTGTCCGCGTCCGCAACAACTTCCTGCGCAACCAGGGCGACGACTCGCTCGCCATGTGGTCGCTCAACGCTCCCGACAGCAACAGCAGCTTCGAGAACAACACCATCTCGCAGCCGAACCTGGCCAACGGCATCGCCATCTACGGTGGCACCGACATCGCGGTCAGGAACAACCTGATCTCCGACACCAACGCGCTCGGCAGCGGTATCGCGATCTCCAACCAGAAGTTCCTCGACCCCTTCTACCCGCTGGCCGGCACCATCACGGTCGACGGGAACACGATCGTGCGCGGCGGTGCGATCAACCCCAACTGGGGCCACCCGATGGGTGCGTTGCGCGTCGACGCGTACGACAGCGCGATCAACGCCACGGTCAACATCACCAACACCACGATCACCGACAGCCCGTACAGCGCCTTCGAGTTCGTCTCGGGGAGCGGGCGTGGCCTGGCGACGAACAACGTGAACGTCACCGGCGCCACGGTCAACAAGGTCGGCACGGTCGTCGTCCAGGCCGAGACACCGGGCGCGGCGAAGTTCACCAACGTCACGGCCACCGGTGTGGGCGCGGCGGGCATCTACAACTGCCCCTACCCGAGCGGCACCTTCACGCTCACCAACGGCGGCGGCAACACCGGCTGGGACAGCACCTGGTCCAACTGCTCCGCCTGGCCCCAGCCCGGGACCGGAAACCCGGCACCCGATCCGACCACCAACCTCGCCAAGGGCCGCGCCGCCACCGCCACCGGCTCGGTGGACGTCTACACGCCCGCCAAGGCCGTCGACGGCGACGCGAACACCTACTGGGAGTCCCCCAGTAACGCCTTTCCGCAGGCTCTGACGGTCGACCTCGGCTCAACCCAGGCTGCACGCAGGGTCGTTCTGAAGCTGCCGCCCGCCACGGCATGGGGCGCGCGCACCCAGACCCTGTCCGTACAGGGAAGCACGGACGGCTCGTCGTACTCGACGGTGGTGGCCTCGACGGGCTACCGCTTCGACCCGGCCACCGGGAACACGGTCACCGTGTCCCTGCCCAGCACCACGAACCTGCGCTACCTGAGGGTCAACGTCACCGGCAACACCGGCTGGCCGGCCGCCCAGCTCAGCGAGGTGGAGGCGTACCTGTCCTGACATCCGACGCCGCCCCGCGCTTCGCCGCCTGGATCTGCTCGTACACATGGGTCCGCAGTTCGGCGAAGCGCGGGGCGACTCGGGTGTGCAACTGGTCCCGCTCGTCCGGGAGATCGACCTTCAACTGCTCCTGTACGACGGTGGGGGAGGCGGAGAGGATCAGCACCCGCTCGCCGAGGTAGACGGCCTCGTCGATGTCGTGGGTGACGAACAGGATCGTGATCCCGCGCTCCCGCCACAGTCCCCGCACCAGGTCTTCCAGATCGGCGCGCGTCTGAGCGTCGACCGCTGCGAACGGCTCGTCCATCAGCAGCACTTCGGGCTCATAGGCGAGCGCGCGGGCGATGGCGACGCGCTGCTGCATTCCGCCGGACAGCTGCCAGGGATAGGCGTCCGCGGCATCCGTGAGCCCGACCGACTCCAGCGCGTCGGCGACCAGCTCCCGGCGCCGCGGCCTGCTCAACTTCTTCTGTTTCAGCGGGAGTTCGACGTTCTCGCCGACCCGCATCCAGGGGAACAGACTCCGCCCGTACTCCTGGAACACGAACGCCATCCCGGGCGGCGGCCCACTGACCCGGCGGCCGCCCAGCAACACCTCGCCGGCGGTCGGCGTAAGCAGCCCGCCCATGCACTTCAGCAGTGTGGTCTTGCCGCACCCCGACGGCCCCACCAGACAGACGAGTTCACCCGCCTCCACGGTGAAGGTGAGATCCCGTACTGCCTCCACCCGCCGACCGGAACCCTCGTAGACCTTGTGCAGGCCGCGTACGTCAAGCATGGACCGACCTTTCGCGAGTTTCACGGAGACCGCCGGGAGGACGCGCGCAGACCGTGGTACCAGCCGAGCACCCGGCGCTCGACCAGCTGGAAGACGACCGAGAGCAGGAAACCGAGCAGGCCCAGAACCAGAATGCCGGTCCACATGTCGGGGATCGCGAAGCTGCGCTGGAACTGGACGATGGTGAAGCCGAGACCGTTGCTGGCCGCGAACATCTCGCTGATGACCATCAGGATGATGCCGATGGACAGCGCCTGACGCAGGCCCGCGAAGATCTGCGGGCTCGCCGCGCGCAGGACCACGCTCCGCAGCCGGGCGACGCCCGTGATGCCGTACGAACGGGCCGTCTCGGCCATCACGGAGTCGACCGCGCGCACGCCCTCGACGGTGTTGAGCAGGATCGGCCAGACGCAGCCGCTCGCGATGACCGCGATCTTCATGGTGTCGCCGATGCCCGCGAACAGCATGATGACCGGGACCAGGACGGGTGGCGGTATCGCGCGCAGGAATTCGAGGACCGGCTCGCAGAAGGCCCGTACCCGTCGATACGAGCCGATGACCGTGCCCACCGCCACGCCCACGACGGCAGCCGACGCAAAGCCCACGAGGAGCCGTACGACGCTCGGCAGGACGTCGGCGCGCAGCCGCTCGCCCGTCCAGACATCCGGGAAGGTCTTCAGGATCGTACGCAGCGGCGGCCAGAAGACGTCGGTGCTGCCGTCGGACGCGAACCACCAGAAGGTGACGAGCAGTGCGGGCAGTGCAAGGACATGGAGCATCCGCAGAAGTACGCGCCTCACACCATCACCTCCCCGCGCACCGACTGATGCCAGGCCAGCGCCCGCCGCTCCACCGCGCGGGCACCCACGTTGATCAGCAGGCCCAGCAGACCGGTGACCACCAGCAGGGCGTACATCTCCGGGACGGCCTGGGAGGTCTGGGCAACCCCGATGCTCTTGCCCAGCCCCGGTGCTCCGATGACCAGTTCGGCGGTCACGGTGAGGATGAGGGCGACCGCGGCGGCGAGCCGGACACCCGTCATGACGTACGGCAGGGCCGAGGGCCACAGCACATGGCGGATCCGCGCCCAGGTGTCGAGGCCGTACGAGCGCGCCGTCTCCTCCGCCACCGGGTCGACGTCCTGGACGCCGTACAGGACCTGGATGAGGACCTGCCAGAAGGAGGCGTAGACGACGAGGAGGAGGACGGAGCGGAGTTCGGAGCCGTAGAGGAGGACGGCGAGCGGGATGAGGGCGACGGAGGGGATCGGGCGGAGGAACTCGATGGTGGAGGCGGTGACTTGGCGCAGGTGCGGCACGACCGAGATCACAACGCCCGCCAGGATTCCGGCAGTCACCGCGATCGCAAGACCCAGCGCCCAGCCGGTGAGGGTGTCCCCGAGCGCCGTCCAGAACACCTCGTCGGTGAGCTCCTGCCCGAGCGCGGCGGCGATGCGGCTGGTCGGCGGGAAGTAGGCCTCCTTGACGAGGCCGAGTCGCGGCACCGCCTCGCCGAGGGCGAGGAAGACCGCGAGCCCGGCCGCACCCAGTGCGGCGTTCAGTCCTTTCACGGAAGCAGCTTGTCGAGGTCGGGGGTCGACTTGAACAGCCCGTCCGACTCGCCCAGTTTCGCCAGCGCCTCGATCGACGCGCGGTTCGGCTCGGCCGGCCACTTCGGCAGGACCACGTCCGCCAGCACCGCCGCCGGGATCTTGGTGTACGTGGTGACGATGTCCCGGGCCTCGTCCGGGTGGGCGTCGGCGTAGGCGAGGGACTCCGACGTGGCCTCCTGGAACTTCTTCACGACGTCCGGACTCTGCTGGGTGTACTGCGTCGACGCGAAGTACATGGCGATGGTGAGGTTCGGCGCGACATCGACGAACGGTGAGGCGATCTCCCGGCCGCCCTGGCTCTTGACGGTCGCGAGCGCCGGCTCGACCACCATCGCGGCGTCGACCTGGCCGCTGTCGAGGGCGGCGGGCATCTGGTCGAAGGCGAGCTCGACGAACTTCACCTTGTCCGGGTCGCCCCCCGCCTTGCGCACCGACTCGCGCACCGCGGTCTCGTTGATGTTCTTGAGGGCGTTGTTGGCGACCGTCTTGCCCTCAAGGTCCTTCGCCGACTTGATGGAGCTGTCCTTCTTCACCGTGATCGCGCCGAAGTCCTTGCCCTGCACGCCCGTTGAGGCGATGGCGTTGACGACGGCCTGCACGGGCACGCTGTTGGTCTGGGCGATCATCAGCGAGGTCACGTTCGAGAAGCCGAACTGGAACTGGCCGCTGACGACACCCGGCACGATCGCGGCGCCGCTCTGCGCGGTGGTGATCTCCAGCTTCAGACCGTGCTTCGCGAAGATGCCCTTCGCCTGGCCGAGGTAGAGGGGGGCGACGTCGACGATGGGGATGAGCCCCACTTTGACGGTGCTGGTGCCCCCGGACGACGAGTTCTTGTCCGACGACCCGGAGGTGTCGGACGATCCGCAGGCCGTCGCGGTGGCCAGGACGATGGTGGCCGCGAGACCGGCGAGCAGACGACGCATGACTCCTCCTGTGCAGACGAGAATGTTCCGACAGGGTGTGCGCACACCGCACAATAGTGCTCAGCCGGAAAGTAGGACCCCTGCACGACGGGGTCAATCCCCTTCGCTGACAATATTGTTGACAGTCCCCGAAGTGCGCTCATGGTGTGCGCAGCAGGCGTACTCCGTGCGTCAACCTGGAGGCGACGATGCCCGCAGCATCCCGCGCGCCCCATTTCGTCCGGTCCTTCGAGCGCGGCCTCGCCGTCATCCGCGCGTTCGACGCGGATCACCCGCAACTGACGCTCAGTGAGGTGGCGCGCGCCTGCGACCTGACCCGAGCGGCTGCCCGCCGCTTCCTGCTGACGCTCCTCGACCTCGGATACGTGCACACGGACGGCCGGATGTTCCGGCTCACCCCACGGGTGCTGGAACTCGGCTACTCCTACCTCTCCGGCTTCACGCTGGCCGATCTCGCCGAACCCCATCTGGAACAACTCGTCGAGCGGGTACGGGAATCGTCCTCGCTCTGCGTCCTGGACGGCGACGACATCGTGTACGTGGCGCGCGTCCCCACCCGCCGCATCATGACCGCGACGATCACCGTCGGCACCCGCTTCCCGGCCCATGTCACCTCGGTCGGCCGGGTGATGCTGGCCCACCTGCCGGACGAGGAGATCGACACCCGGCTCGCCCGCGCCGAACTGCGGCCCCTGACAGCGCGCACGATCGTCTCGGCCGAGTTGCTGAAGGCGGAACTGCGGTGCGTACGAAGCCAGGGGTACGCCATCGTCGACCAGGAACTGGAGGAGGGGCTGCGCTCGGTCGCCGCCCCGGTGCGGGACCGGGGCGGCGAGGTCGTGGCGGCCGTGAACATCCCGGTGCACGCGAGCCGCAACTCCGTGGAGTCCGTACGGCGCGATCTGCTGCCCCATCTGCTCGCGACCGTGGCCCGCATCGAGGCGGACCTCCGGGTCACCGATCCAGCACGAGCCGCCTCCCCGGACAGCGAGAGACGCAGATGAGCACCGTCTCGCCCGCCTCCCACTCCTCGGAGCCGAGCACCGAGTCCCGGTGGTCCGGGGTCCCTTCGAGGACGTCCGTCCCGCAGGTGCCCTCGGTACCGGAAGTACAGCACCTCGACGCCCGCGGCCCGCACGGCGTCGAGCACGGAGACCTCGGCGGGGACGGTCACCGTGCGCCCGCTCCGGAACAGCTCCGCCTCGAACTCACCGTCCACGCCGCTCTCCTGGACCTTCGGCCGGAAGCGCACGACATGCACCAACCCGGCAGGGCAGCGCTCCTCAACCGCGTCCAGGAGCGGTCCGGGCCCGCAGCGCTGGACCAGAGCGTCCGGCGCGGCGAGAGGAGCCGGATCATGCAGCCCGGTCTCGTCCTGCGGTACGAAGTCATTACGCGGGCCGTGCACCGGTACCCGGACCGAGCGCCCTGTCGATGCGGGCGCCAGGCCGGCCCGGAGCCGGGGTTTCTTGCAGCCTTGGCGAGATGCCGTTCTCATACCTGCGGCCGACTGAGATCACCCGGTCGAGATTCCGGGCAGGGCGTGCGGTAGCGCACCCCGGGGAGGTACTGCTCCCATTCGGCGCGGGTGATGGGCGGGTGGGCGAGGGCGCAGACGCGTGCGGTGGCGCGGCCGATGTCGGTTTCCCACAGCCGCAGGGTGTGTCGGGGCGGGACAGCCTGGGCGAACGGCCGTGTCGTTGGCCGGGGCGGTGTCCGACTCCTTGTCGGCGCCGTCGATCTTCGCGCGCGGCAACTCGCCCACCTCTTCATCGTCCGGAAGGGCCTTGCGGAGGCGCAGGGGGCTTCCGTCGCGCGGAAGCACCTTTGCAAGTGCAGGGTGTGTCGGCGGGCGTCGCGAGGGGCGTGAGGGCGGGGCCAGCGGCGTGGAGCAGCGGTGAAAACCCTGTGGGAGTGGTGTCGGTGGGGCCGTTTATGCTGCACACGATGATCACGTGGGGCCACGGGAGGGTGCGGCATGTTGGGGAAGCTGTTCGGCAGGGGTGCGGAGAGACCGGTGGCGGATCCGCACGCCCTTCCCGTTCCACGCAGGCAGAAGAACGGGACGTACACGCTGCGCGCGCTCGGGGACACGCGGGTGCTCGCGCTGGTCGAGGCGGCCGACGCGGGTGACTGGGAGGCGGTCAAGGCGGCGCTGGTCCCCTTCGATCTGGGCCGCGACCACCAAGTCCTCGCTGAACTGGCCGAGTTGGACGGGGTGCAGGACTGGATCGGGCGGGCCGTCGAGGAGGACAAGGAGCATCGGGCGACGGCCCTGCTGATATCCGGGACGCGCCACATCAACTGGGGCTGGGAGGCGCGCACCGCCGACCGTGCCGTGAACGTCACGCAGGAGCAGTGGCGGATCTTCCACCAGCGCCTCCACATCGCCGAGGAACAGCTTCTGGAGGCCGCCGAGTTGCGGCCCGAATGGATCACGCCGTGGCGCCGTCTCCTCACCTCCGGGCGCGGCATGTCGCTGGGCCCCGCCATCACCGAGACCCGGCGGGACGCCGCATTGCACCGCGACCCGCTCGACCTGGAGACGCACATCGAGTGGGTGTCGCAGCTGCAGCCTCGCTGGAGCGGTGAGCCGGGACGGGCGATGACGTTCGCCCGCGACGCCTTTGCCGATGCGCCCGACGGGCATCGTCTCGGCTGCGTGATCGCCATGGCCCACATCGAGGAGTGGGTGGAGTCGGACAAGCAGGACCATCTCGACACACCCCGGACCCAGGACGAGCTGAGGGAGGCGGCCCAACGCAGCATCCTCCACCCCGCCTACGAGCGGCGCCCGGGCTGGCAGGAGGACTTCAACATCTTCGCCATGGCCCTCGCTCTGTCGACCGAGAGCATCGTGGCCCCGCGCGTCTTCCACGAGCTGGGCGGCGCCTACACCCCGTGGCCCTGGAAGTACATGGCACAGCCGGAGAAGGCGTACGCCCGCTTCCGGCGCCACGCCTGACTCCGCCCGCCCCGCCTGCCACCGATCACTCACCCCGGACTGCCTGATGACTCTGCCCGACACCCCTCTGAGCCCGGCCGCCGCCGACCGCACCTTCCAGGTCGATCTGCGTGGCCTCGTCGACCTCCTCTCCCATCACCTCTACTCCAGCCCCCGCGTCTACCTGCGTGAACTGATGCAGAACGCGGTGGACGCGCTGACCGCCCGGCGCCGCCTCGAACCCGCCGCACCCGCCGACGCGTTCGGCATCCGCCTGTACGCCGACGGTTCGGTGGTACGCGTCGAGGACGACGGCGTCGGTCTCACCGAGGCCGACGTGCACACCTTCCTCGCCACGATCGGCCGCAGCAGCAAGCGCGCGGAGAAGATCGCCGAGCAACGCGGCGACTTCATCGGCCAGTTCGGCATCGGCCTGCTCTCCTGCTTCCTGGTCGCGGATGAGATCCACGTCCTGAGCCGCTCCGCCGGCCATCCCGACGCTCCCGCCGTGGAATGGCGGGGACGCGGCGACGGCAGCTACACCGTCCGCACCCTGCCCGCCTCCGCCCGCCCCCGGCCGGGCACCACCGTCACGCTGACGCCGCGCGCCGACGCGGGCGAGTGGACCCGCCCGGCACAAGTGCACGCCCTGGCCCGGCACTTCGGCTCCCTGCTCCGCCACCCGGTGACCTTCGACGACGGCACGGGCGGCCAGGGCGCGCCCGTCAACCCGGAGGCGGCCCCCTGGACGCGTACGTACCCCACACCGGGAGCCCGCTCCCGTGCGCTGGCCGCGTACGGCGAGGAGGTCCTCGGGTTCACGCCGCTGGACACCATCGAGCTGGACCTGCCGGCCGTGGGCCTGAAGGGCATCGCGTGCGTGCTGCCCGAGGCGGTGCCGGCCGGGCGCCGTCACGGCCACCGCGTGCACGTCAAGGGCATGCTGCTGTCCGAGCAGGCCGAGGAGATCCTGCCCGAGTGGGCCTTCTTCGTCCGCTGCGTCGTCGACGCCGAGAGCCTGCGCCCGACGGCGTCCCGCGAGTCCCTGTACGAGGACGACACGCTCGCCGCCGTCCGCGACGCCCTCGCCGAGCGGCTGCGCGGGTGGATCGCCCGGGCCGCCGCCAGCGACCCGGACCTGCTCTCCCGCTTCCTCCAGGCCCACCACCTGGCCGTGAAGTCGCTCGCGGTGCACGACGACGAAATCCTGCGGATGCTGCTGCCCTGGCTGCCGTTCGAGACCACCGACGGGCACTCCACCCTGGACGAGTTCGCGCGCACCCACCGCACCGTGCTCGTGACGTCCAGCGTGGAGGAGTTCCGGCAGGTCGCGGCGATCGCCTCGGCCGCCGGGCTCGGCGTCGTCAACGGCGGCTACACCTACGACCGCGAACTGGTCCACCGGCTGCCCGAGATCAGGCCCGAGGTCAGCGTCGCCGACCTCGATCCGGCAACCCTCACCGCCCACCTCGACCCCGTCGACCGGGACACGGAACTGGCTGCTGCGGCCTACCTCGCCCAGGCCCGTGACGCCCTCGCCATCTTCGACTGCGACGTCGCGCTGCGCACCTTCCAGCCCGCCCACGCACCCGCACTCCTGGTGGACAGCCGCGAGGCCCGGCACGAGCGCACCCGCTCCCAGCTCGCCCGTGAGCAGGACGGCGGCCTGTGGGGCGACATCCTCGGCGCCCTGCGCCAGGAGGCACCGCGGGCCCAGCTGATCCTCAACCAGCTCAACCCACTGGTCCGCACCGCCGTCGCCATCGACGAGCCCGAGCTGGCCCGCACCAGCGCCGAAGCCCTCTACGGGCAGGCCGCGATGCTGTCCCGGCGCCCGCTCAGGCCCGCCGAATCGAGCCTGATCAACCGCTCCTTCCTCGACCTTCTCGCCCACGCCCTCCGCAAGGACAGCTGACGATGCCGACCGCACCCCATCCCCAGAACACGGCCGAGCTGTTCCAGGCGCTCCAGGAGAACGACCGGCGCCCCTACGGCCGTACCCGCACCGTCACCGCCGAGGAAATCGTCGACGCCGCCGAGCAGCTCGAGGAGCCCGTCCCGCTCATCCACGCACTCCTCGAACTCCAGGAGGCGTACACCTACGGCTCCGAACCCCGGAAGTCGCCCGTCGTCTTCGCCCGACTGCTCACCCTCTTCGACGAGCAGCCCGACGTCTTCGACGAGCGCCTGCACCACATGCTGTTCTGGCGGTTCAAGTGGGTGTCCAACGCCCTGCGCGCGATGCCCGAGATACCGCTGGCCAGCCTGCGCCAGTGGCTGACGGAGATGCGCGACCGCTACGAGAAGGCCGGCCTCGGCCTCCAGCCCTACTACGGACAGGCGTACCAGCTCGCCGCCCACCTCGGCGAGGACACCACCCTCGCCTACGAGCTGTGGGCGGGCCGCACCCGCACCAGGCTCAGCGACTGCGAGGCCTGCGAGATCTGCGAACGCGCCCTGTACCACCTCACCGCGGGCGACGACGAGCGGGCGCTGCGCACCTGGGAGCCCGTCCTGGCCGGTAAGGATTCCTGCCAGGAGGAGCCGACCCGCTCCCTTTCGTACGCGCTGCTGCCCCTGCTGCGCACCGCCGGCGCCGACCGGGCACGCGAACTGCACCTCGTCGGCTACCGCGGCTGCCGCCGCAACCCCGGGATGTCCACGGCAGTCGGCCGGCACCTGGAGTTCTGCGCGCTGACCGGCAACGAAGCACGCGGTCTGGAACTGCTCGCCGAGAACCGGAACCTGTTCGACGAGGTCGAATCGCCGCTGGACCTGCTCGGCTTCCTCACCGGCGTGGAGGTCCTCCTCCAGCGCGTCGAACTCCTCGGCCACGGCGAACTGCCCGCAGCCGGGTACGCGGGCCGCACCTGGACGGTGGCCGGCCTGCGCGCCGAGGTGCGCAAGCGCGCCGACGACCTTGCCGCCCGCTTCGACGCCCGCAACGGAACCGCGGCCCACTCCGACCGCCGCACCGCCCGCCTCGACCGTGCCCCGCTCCTGGACACGCTGGACCTGACCCTGCGCACCCGCACCCTCGACGACGTGGCCCCGGCCGCCCCGGTTGCCGAGCCCGCCGCCCGTACGACCGACGCCCTCCCCGAATCCCTCCCGGAACTCATCCTCCGGGCAAGGACGTTGGACGAGCAAGGGCACCCGGACGCACAGGTCTGCTGGGCACGGCTGCGCACGCTCGTGACCGCCCGCGACTACACCCACCCCGACGATCCGGCCGTGGGCCCGCTCGTGCGGCTGCGCGCGGACCTGCTGGCCGAAGAGGCGAGCCGGGAGGGAGAGAAGGACGAGTTCGCCGACGCCGCCGCCCTCCACGAGGAGGCGGCGGGCCTGTACGACGACGCAGGAGAGCCGGGTCACGCGGCCCTCTCCCGAGGCTGCGCCCTGCTCGCCACCGCAGAGATCCCCGCGGAGGGTGCCGACGGAGCCGAGGCGAAGGCCGCCGCACTGACCGCCGCCCACGCGTCCATGGTCCGTCTGCACGAGGAGACGCCCGGACTCCCCCCGTTCCAGGAGGCACGACTGATGCGGCTGCGGGCGACCATGCTCGGCCTGCGCCTGCAGACCTCGGGGAGCGACGAGCACGTCGCGCCGGTCCTCGCCGAGGTGGACCTGCTGCACGCTTTCGCCACCCGCCACGACGTCGTCGGGCAGATCTCCGGCGCCCTGCTGCTGCGCGCCAGCACCTACGCCATCTCCGGCGACCTGCCCGCCGCGGTCACCGAGATCGACGCCCTCCTCGACCGGCTGAAGGCGCAGGGCCCCGCCTGGCACCTGCCCCGCGTGCTCGGACTGCGCGGCCGTCTCCAGCTCGGTCTCCAGGACGCCCAGGCCGCGCACACGGACCTCACCGAGAGCTTGCGCCTGGCAGCCGACTGGCCGACCGACGCGGTGAGTACCACCCGCATCCACGGTGATCTGGCCGAGGCCTGCATCCGCCTGGGCCGCCCCGACGAGGCACTGCGGCACCTGACGCGCTCGGCGGAGCTGGATCTTCGCCGCGGCAGCCGGACGGACGCGTTCTGCACCTACAGCAACGCCGCCCAGCTCAGCCTCGACCTCGGCCGCGTCGAGGACTGCATCGCTCTGCTCGACTCCCTGCTGGCCGAACCGGACGTCGCCGCCGGAGAGGTGGACGACCGGCTCGTCGCCCAGCTGCGCCTGACCCGCGCCCGCGCGCTGCACACGGGGGAGGACCTCAAGGCCGCCACGGCGGAGTTCGTCACCCTGGCGGCCGAGTCGTCCGGCTGGGAGGACGACCCAGGGAGCCACGCCCTGATCGCCGCGGAGACCGCCGTACTTCTCAGCGAGTCAGGCGAGTTCGGCCGGGCCCGCGAAGTCGCGGACCAGGCACTCGCCGCCCACGCCCGGGCCCCGCAGTACGAGCAGCTCAGCAACTGCCTGCGCGAACTCGCCCGCCTCCAGGCCCAGCAGCGGGGCCCCGACGGCCTGCCCGACGCCCTCGCCTTCCTCGCCGACGCCGGCCGGATCGCCGACGAGGCCCGCGCCGCCGAGTACGAGGCGCGCGGCCGCGCGCTGGACACGGCCCTGGCCTACGAATACGGGCGGGTCAACGCCTACGCCCGTGAGTACGAGGACGCCCTGACCGCCCTGGACAAGGCCCTCGCCCTGCTCGGCGAGCCGGGACGGCAGGACGCCCGCGTCGGCGAGTGGGCCGAGTGCATCCGCCTCGCGGGTGTCGTGGAGGGCATCTACCTGGAACGCCCGGCCCCCGCCCTCACCCGTCTCGACGCGGCGGCCTCCCACCTGACCGCCCTGGGCCACACCGAGGAGACCGAGCCGCTGACCTCCTTGGCGGCCCAGCTGCGCGACGAGGAGTGACGGCGTGGCGCCGCCGCCGGCAGCTACGGATGCATGTCCCGGCGGCAACAGACTCGCCGGAGGGGGCTGAAAGGCCTTGACGGGGGAACTCGGGTCTCTGCGGCACGGATGGGTGCCGCACCCCGAGGGAAAGAGAAACTCGTGTACATAGGTCTGGGTACCGTCGTCGTCATCATTGTCATCGTCGCTGTCGTCCTGCTGCTGCGCCGCCGCTGACCCGTGCCCCTCGTCCCGCACGATCGGCCATGACCACAGCCCGCCCCGGATTCCCTCACCAGGATCCCCGGGCGGGCATGGTCACGATCGGTGGAGGCCGGTGGCGGTGCTGTGAGAGCTGCGCGGCCTGCTCGTCGCATCGAGCCCGTGCACACTCCTGTCCGGGGCTCGGCAGGCGCCGGCCCCCTCGCCAGGCAGCCGTCCGACGAGCCCGTTCGGCCCGCTGGACACTGCCAGGTGGCAACAGCGGTGGAAGGGTAGGAGTTCGGGCTGCTGGGGCCACTGAATGGCCGTCATGACGGGTGTGAGCTGGAGCTGGGCAGCCCGCTGCAGCGTGTGGTCCTGGTCCGGCTGCTGCTCGGAGAAGGACGCCAGTGCGACCTCGACCACCTCATCGACGCGCTGTGGGAAGAGCCGCCGGGTAACGCGGTGCGCTCGGTGCATCAAGGAACACGCGACCATGCCGGATGCAGTCAGCTCGAAGCCGGACGTCCACGACATGGGGGTGCTCATGGGTCTGGAAGCCCACCACGTCAGCGAGGACGAGTTCCTCTGGCCCCGGCTCGCGGCACGGACGGCGGGGCGGACCGAGGTGATCGCGCGCATGGAGGAACAGCACCACCGGCTAGAGGAGCACCATCCTGCCGTTGGCCGCCGAATATCTGAGCGTCGCCGAAGGGGAGGAAATCGGCGAGATCAGCCTGGCGAAGCTGGCCAAGAAGCATCTGCTGCGCACCTTCAGCGCGTTGACGGCAGTGGCAACTCCCGAAGAGCAGCTGGCGCTTCGCACCAAGGCACCGCTGCCCGCCCGCCACCTGTGGCCTCTGTCCGGCCGCCGCTCAAACGCCCGCCGGGAGGCCCGCCTGCACGGGGCACGACCCGGACGACCTGACCGGTGGGTCGGATCGCTCGGGGGTTCCTGCTGATGGGGTCGGGGGCGTAGCTTTTCCTTGAGTTGATCGAGGAAGGGTCACGTGGACAGCAGCCGCCGTGAACGGGCAGAGAAATTCGTGGAGTTGCACCGAGAGGGCTGCTTCCTGCTGCCCAACGCCTGGGACGTGGGCAGCGCCCGCGTCCTGGAGTCGGCCGGCTTCCCCGCGCTGGCGACCACGAGCGCGGGGGTCGCGTTCTCTCTCGGACGGCCGGACCACGACTTCTCCGACGAGGACGAGAAGGCGCCGGACGGCAGGGTCGACCGCGAGACGATGATGCGTCGGGTGCGCGAGATCGCCGAAGGCGTGACGGTGCCCGTGAGCGCGGACCTCGAAGACGGGTACGGTGAGGCGCCCGACACGGTGGCCGCCACCCTCTCGCTGACGCTCGCGGCGGGCGCCGTCGGCGGCAACATCGAGGACTTCACCGGCGACCGCACCCGGCCGCTGTACGACGAGGCGCTCGCGGTGGACCGTATCCGCGCCGCCCGGGCCGCCGTGGACGCCGACGGCGAGCCGTTCGTTCTGGTCGGCCGCACCGACGTGCTCCTGGTCGGCGGTGGGCTCGACGAGTGCGTACGTCGGGCCAACGCCTACCTGGCGGCCGGGGCGGACTGCGCGTTCGTCCCGGGCGCCGCCGATGCCGCGACCATCGGCACACTGGTGCGCGAACTCGACGGCCCGCTCAACGTGGTCATGGGGCTGACCGGAAACACGCAGACACTGGCCGACCTGCGGGGGCTCGGCGTACGCCGGGTCACGGTCGGCGGCAGCATCGCCCGCGCCATGTACCACCACCTGTTGCGCGCCGCACGGGAACTGGCGGACCTGGGCACCTTCTCCTACGCCGACGACCAGCTCTCCCAGACGGAGCTCAACCACCTCTTCCGGCGGCCCTGAGGCCCGTGGCCGTCCGAGGCCGGGCGAGCGGCAGGTACCGCCCCGAGCTGTGCCGGCGCGCGGCTGTCGTTTACGCCGCCGGGAGCGGGCACACGCCGGAGACGCCTACCCTGCTTTCCACCCAAGGTGGCACCGTGACTTCCTCCGTGAACGGCCCCGAAGCAGCTGCCGCAAGCGCGGGAACACCGGAGGTCATGGACGATCTGCCGTGGGTCGAGGAGGGAGTCAAGGTCGCTCCCCGCCGGCGCGTCCGTGCCGTCTGCCCGTAAGCGTCGGCGGACCGGTTCAGGCAGGCAGCGTACGGGAGTTCAGGATCCTGGCGGTGAAGGCCGCCAGGTGAGCCCGCATCTGGTCGCGAGTCAGCCGCTGTTGGCCGACGAGATATTCGACGAGGTCGGCGCGGACGGCGGAGAGCAGCGCGTGCGCGGTGAAATCGGTGTCGGTGAGTCCGGGGATCCGGTCGAGCGCGGCCTTGAGTGTGCTGTGCCATTGCTCGTAGTGCTCTGCCTGGTAAGGGCTGCTGTCGCCGCCGGTTCCCTCCAGCGCCAGGGCGAGGTGGCGGTGGTCGAGCTTGAAGCAGAGGACAGCGTCGAGGAGGGCGGGTACGCGCTCGACCGGCGGGGCGGCGGGCCCCAGAGGTGGTGGCCCCTCCTCGACCGCGAGCCTGATGGGTGCGAGCCGCAGCTCGTAGAGCGCGTGGATCAGGCCCGTACGGTCGCCGAAGCCGCGGAAGAGCGTCGCCTTGCCGACGCCGGCCGCTGCCGCGATGTCGGCCATGGTCACCGCCTCGGGGCTCTCGCAGTGGGCGAAGAGGGTGTCGGCAGCCGCGAGGACAGCCTCGCGGTTGCGAGTGGCGTCCGATCGTGGCTTGCGTTCGGGCATGTGGTTCCTCCGGTTGCAAAGCGGACCGCGGGTCCGTATCGTCGGTCTCAGTGAAGCGGACCCAGGGTCCGCATTCTACGGGACGGAGCACCCCATGAGTACGAACACCGCACCGGCGGACCTGTACCGCCGAGGCCTGCAGCTACTGCTGGACAAGGACATCCCCGCCTGGGTCGGCCTGTGGGACGAGGACGGGATCCTCGAGTTCCCGTTCGCGCCGGAGGGCTGGCCGAAGCGGCTGGAGGGCAGGACGGCCATCGCCGAGTACATGCGTGGCTACCCCGACCACATAGACATGCACGACTTCCCCGACGTCGAGATCCACCAGACTCTCGCCCCGGAGACCATCGTGGTCGAGATGCGCGGCGTGGGCCGCCTCGTGGACACCGACAGCCCCTTCGACATGACCTACATCGCCGTGGTCACGGTCAAGGACGGTCTCATGACCAGCTACCGCGACTACTGGAACCCGCTCGCCGTCCAGGATCCCGCCACCCACTTCGCCGGGAGCAACCGATGAACGCTGCCGAGGAGTTCACCCTGGTCATCGGAGCCACCGGTACCATCGGCAGCCGCGTCGCCGCCCGGCTGGCCGCCGAGGGCCGGCGCGTCAGGGCGGCGAGCCGACGTGCCACCCCCGTGGACGGCGCTTCTCCCGTGCGGTTCGACTGGGACGACCCCACCTCCTACGAGGCCTCTCTCGCCGGCGCGGACCGGGTGTATCTCATCCCGCCGCTCGGTGCTCCGGACCCGGCAGCCGTCATGCTGCCCTTCCTCCGGCAGGCCCGCGCCGCGGGTGTACGCCGGGCGGTGCTCCTCAGTTCGTCGGCGATCCCCGCCGGCGGCCCCGCCGTGGGGCAGGTTCACCAGGCGCTGCCCGGCCTGTTCGCCGAGTGGGCCGTCCTGCGGCCCTCGTGGTTCATGCAGAACTTCACCGGCGACCACGCGCACGCCCGGACCATCCGGGCGGACGGGACCATCCGAACGGCAGCCGGCGAGGGCCGCGTCGGATTCGTCGACGCCGACGACATCGCCGCGGTCGCCGTCCACGCACTGACCGGGGCGCAGGCCCCGAACACCGACCTGCTCATCACCGGGCCGGCAGCGCTCAACTACAGCGGCATCGCGGCCGTACTCACCGAGGTCACCGGCCGGACCGTCACCCACAGCCGACTGACCTACGAGCAGATGCGCGACCGGCTGACCGCCGACATGCCCGTCGAGTTCGCCGCGATGCTCGCCGGGATGGACCGGGCCATCGCCGAGGGTGCCGAGGACCGCACCACCGACACGGTCCAGCGCCTCACCGGCCGTCCGCCGCGCAGCTTCCGCGCCTTCGCGGAACGGGAGTTGGGCCGACTCCGGGTCTGACATCCCCGGTCCACGGACAACGGCGGCCACCGCGAAAACCTCCGCCGAAATCGCCCGTCCTCAACGGATGGCCGGGCGCGCCAAGAGCTCGGTGACCTGCCGGCGGACCACTTCCCAGGCCGCCGCGTGAAGTCCGCCGACAGCCGTACGGCGCAGAGTGTGGAGGACCTCTTCGGTATCGGCGTCACACACGGCGCTGTCGCTGAGTACCTCGTAGCCGTCGCGGACGGCGACGCGAAGGCGGGTTCGTCCGTCGCCGTCGCCATGCACAGCCGTCGCGACGACGAGGGGCGGCGGCCCACCCGCCTCGCCGGGCTCCTTGTAGTACGCGCTGGCGATCGGTTCGCGCCAGCGGAGGCCGAGCAGCAGATGGCGCTTGGCCAGCACCTCGGCCAGGTCCGTCTCATAGACGTTGTCCGGTTCCAGGACCGTCGCGCGGGCGTCCAGGACGAGTGCCGCGGGCAGCAGACATCGCAGCGTGCTCCCGACGATGTTGCCGCCGACGGTGGCCGTCCGGCGCACCGCTCCGGTTCCCACGGAGGAGGCTGCCCGGCGCAGCGTCTCCGGCAGCTGATCGTCGATCCGGTTCAGCACCACGGCCGCGCCCAGCGCCTCGCGGCCGATCGCGTTGGCCTCCGGCAGGTCGCGCAGCGACAGGGCCTGTTCGGGGAAGCCGTCCCGCTGCCAGGTGGCCCACACCAGAGTCGCCCCGCCTATCGGCACCGCCCCTTCGGCCATGCACTCCTGTGCTTCGGACAGGGACGTGGGCAGACGCAACAGCACGGTGGCCGACCTGCCTTCCTGGAAGTTGGGGGTTGAGATAGGCGCTACCTCAACCGCAAGACCGTTGGCATCGCGCATTTTCCCCGCGCCCGCGGGGGCGCGTACAGGGCTCACTCCTGCACGGGGCTCTCCTGGCGTGCGGGCCCGCGGTACGCCGCCGTTGACGGCGTCAGCGGCGGGCACCGGTGCGCGTACCGAGCGGCTGTCCGAGCCGCAGGTTCCAGCGTCCGGAGCGTCCGCTGACCTCGGTCGCGGTCAGCGGCGGTACGTCGAGCCGCCAGAAGGCCGCCTGTGGCGCCTTGAGGACCGTGACCACCACGGCCCGTACGATCTCCGGCTCCACCACGGCGAGGGTCCTGCCCGTGACCTCCGCGGACGCGTCCAGCCACCCGGCGACCCGCTCGCACAGGTCCCGCACCGATTCCCCGCCGGGCGGTGCCGCGGCCGGGTCCGTCAACCAGCGGGCCATCGCGTCCGGTTCCGCGCCGCCGACCTCGTCGAGCGTCCGACCCCGCCAGCGGCCCATGTCCGGAGCACGCAGCCCGGGTTCGTCCCGCGCGGCGAGCCCGAGGGCCGACGCCGTTTCCCGGCAGCGCACCGTCGGGGAGACCAGCACCCGGTCGGCAGTGGGAAGGGTGCCGGCGGCGGACTCGGCGCGTGCGGCGCCACTCGCATCGAGCGGGCTGCCGTCGTCGAACCGGGCCTCGCGCAACGACCGGTTCATCGCCGGTGAGATGAATGTGACGCGGCTGGTCACCACTTCGCTCCTGTTCTCCGTGCCGGGGGACGGGCACGTGCTTGGGCTACGACATCACAGCCACGCGCCACCTGTACGCCGAGCACCGACCGGGGACGGCCGAGAGGGAGCCGGAGCACTCCCTCTCGGCCGTCCCCGGCGGAGTCAGGATCCTGTGAGCTCGGCGCGGACCGTCCGGGCCGCCGCGACCAGGTTCTCCAGGGAGGCGCGGGTCTCGGGCCAGCCGCGGGTCTTCAGGCCGCAGTCGGGGTTGACCCACAGCCGCTCGGCGGGGATGGCCTCAAGTCCCTTGCGCAGCAGGGCCGCTGCCTCGTCCGCGCCCGGTACGCGCGGGGAGTGGATGTCGTAGACGCCAGGTCCGGCTTCGCGGGGGTAGCCGTGTCCGGCCAGTTCGCGGGCGACCTGCATGTGTGAGCGGGCGGCTTCCAGGCTGATGACGTCGGCGTCGAGGTCGTCGATGGCCTGGACGATGTCGCCGAACTCGGCGTAGCACATGTGGGTGTGGATCTGTGTGTCCGGACGCACACTGCTGGTGCTGAGCCGGAACGCCTCGGTGGCCCACGCCAGGTAGGCCGGGCGGTCGGCCGCTCGCAGCGGGAGCGTCTCGCGCAGCGCGGGCTCGTCGACCTGGATGACCGAAGTGGCCGCCGCTTCAAGGTCGTTGACCTCGTCGCGCAGGGCGAGGGCGACCTGGCGGGCGGTGGCGCCGAGCGGCTGGTCGTCGCGGACGAAGGACCAGGCGAGCATGGTGACCGGCCCGGTGAGCATGCCCTTGACCGGCTTCTCGGTCAGGGACTGGGCGTACGTCGTCCAGCGCACCGTCATCGGCTCGGGGCGGGAGATGTCGCCGGCCAGGATCGGCGGGCGGACGTAGCGGGTGCCGTACGACTGGACCCAGCCGTGCTGCGTGGCGAGGTAGCCGGTGAGCTGTTCGGCGAAGTACTGGACCATGTCGTTGCGTTCGGGTTCGCCGTGCACCAGGACGTCCAGGCCAATCTTCTCCTGGAAGGAGATCACCTCGCCGATCTCGGCCCTGATCCGCTCCTCGTACCCGGCGCTGTCGATCCGCCGCGCGCGCAGGTCGGCCCGCGCGGTGCGCAGTTCGGCGGTCTGCGGGAAGGAGCCGATGGTGGTGGTCGGCAGCAGGGGCAGGCCGAGGTGGGCGCGCTGGGCGGTGGCCCGCTCGGGGTACGGCTGGCTGCGGCGGGCGTCGGCCTCCGTGACGGCGGCGGCGCGGGCCCGTACGGCGGGGTCGCGGGTGATCGGCGAGCGGGCGCGGGCGGCCAGGGCGGCCCGGTTGGCGGCCAGTTCCGCGGTGATGGCGTCGGTCCCGAGGGTGAGGCCCTTGGCGAGGGTGACGATCTCGGCGGTCTTCTGCCGGGCGAAGGCGAGCCAGCCCAGGATCTGCGGGTCGATGTCACGCTCGGCGGCGGCGTCGAGCGGGACGTGGAGCAGCGAACAGGAGGCGGTCACGTCGACCTGACCGGCCAGGCCCAGCAGGGTGCCCAGCGTGGCGAGTGACTTCTCCAGGTTGTTGACCCAGATGTTGCGTCCGTTGACCACCCCGGCGACCAGGCGCTTGCCCCGCAGACCGCCCACGGCGGCGAGCGCGTCCAGGTTGGCGGCGGCCGCGTCGGTGAAGTCGAGGGCGAGCCCGTCGACGGGAGCCTTGGCGAGCACGGTCAGGGCGTCGCCGAGCCGGTCGAAGTACGAGGCGACCAGCAGCTTCGGTCGGTCGGTGAGCCCTCCCAGATCGCGGTAGGCGCGTTCGGCGGCGTTCAGCTCGGCCGGCGTACGGTCCTGGACGAGGGCGGGTTCGTCGAGCTGTACCCAGGTGGCGCCCGCGGCTCGCAGGTCGGCGAGGGCCTCGGCGTACACGGGCAGCAGCCGGTCGAGGAGGGTGAGCGGGTCGAAGTCCGCGGCCACGCCGGGCGCGGGCTTGGCGAGCAGGAGATAGGTGACGGGGCCCAGCAGGACCGGGCGGGCGGTCAGGCCCAGGGAGAGGGCTTCGCGGAGCTCGTCGACTTGCTTGGTGGAGTCGGTGGTGAAGACGGTGTCGGGACCCAGCTCGGGCACCAGGTAGTGGTAGTTGGTGTCGAACCACTTCGTCATCTCCAGCGGCGCCACGTCCTGCGTGCCGCGCGCCATGGCGAAGTAGCCGTCCAGGGCGTCGGTCACGACGGCGGTCCGGTGGCGTTCGGGGATCGCACCGACCATGACCGTGGTGTCCAGGACGTGGTCGTAGTACGAGAAGTCGCCGGTCGGTACCTCGTGGACGCCGGCCCCCGCCAGCTGCTGCCAGTTGGTCCGGCGCAGGTCGGCGGCGGTGGCACGTAGGGCGTCGGCGATGACGCGGCCCTTCCAGTAACCCTCGATCGCCTTCTTGAGCTCCCGGTTCGGGCCCTGGCGGGGGTAGCCGTACACGGTGGCCTGTGCTGCCGCGGCTGCGGTCCTGGTGGTCACGGAAATCTCCTTCGCGAGATGAATCCCTGAGATCCCGGAGACGGGACGAGAGCGCGAAGGGGTGACACACCGAACGCGACGATCCTCGCGCGGAAAGGCACGATCGTCCGTCTGGATATGTACGCCGACCCGCCCACGAGGTCACCGGGATGTCCGCGCACGATGGGTCACGCACGGGCAGCGGGCAGGTCTTCGGACTTGTGGGCGCGTCCTCCGAAGGGCGGACACCTACTGGCCGTCGCTTCCCAGTCCCTCTCGGGTCCAGTGCGTATGACGGCGGTCGTTCCCACTCACCGCTGCGGGGCAGTCCCGGAGTTCCACCGGGTTCCCTCTTACGACGCCTCCCGCCTGGCGGACGGGGCGAACCAGCTGCACAGACCAGCCTAAAGGGCTTCGGGCGACCGCGGGGACAACGCCCACATGCCGGATGGTGGGACGAGACATGCCGTCCCTGCGATCCGAGTCGGGACCGGGCGGCCGCCTCGCCGCGGGTTTTGCCTGACGTTGGTTGCGGGAGTCGGCCATTGGCGCTCCTATTGTCGCCGTTCGCCGCACGTATCGCCGAGTTTCACACAGGGGCCATGAGGCCCTTCCTTGTCGTTCGGTGCTCTTGCAACACTCCAATCGCACATGTTCCAGCAGCAGCCCGGCCACCCGGTCATCCCGCAGTTCCGTCGTTCGGTGGTTCGGTAGTTCCGTTGTTTCCGTCAGGACAAGAGGTCACCCAACCCATGCCTCAAGTGAATCGGCGCCGCTTCCTCCAGGTCACCGGCGGCACCGCGGCGCTCACCGCGCTGTCCAACAGCATCGAGCGGGCCGCGGCGCTGCCCGCGCACCAAGGCTCCGGCACGATCGACGATGTGGAGCACATCGTCGTCCTGATGCAGGAGAACCGTTCGTTCGACCACTACTTCGGCTCGCTCAGGGGTGTCCGCGGCTTCGGCGACCCCCGTCCGGCCACGACCTCGGGTGGCAGGTCGGTCTGGCACCAGTCGGACGGCGCCAAGGACGTGCTCCCCTTCCGGCCCGACGCCGACGACCTGGGCCTGCAGTTCATCCAGGACCTCCCGCACGACTGGAATGACGGACACGCCGCCTTCAACAAGGGCAAGTGCGACAAGTGGGTGCCCAGTAAGTCGTCGACGACGATGGCGTACCTGACGCGCGAGGACATTCCCTTCCACTACGCACTGGCCGACGCGTTCACCATCTGCGATGCCTACCACTGCTCGTTCATCGGGTCCACCGACCCGAACCGCTACTACATGTGGACGGGCTACACCGGCAACGACGGCACCGGCGGCGGCCCGGTCCTCGGCAACGACGAGGTCGGCTACGACTGGACGACGTACCCCGAGCGCCTCGAAGCTGCCGGCGTCTCCTGGAAGATCTACCAGGACATCGGCGACGGCCTGGACGCGAACGGCTCCTGGGGCTGGATACCCGACGCCTACCGCGGCAACTACGGCGACAACTCGCTGCTGTACTTCAACAAGTACCGCAACGCCAAGCCCGGCGACCCGCTCTACGACAAGGCGCGCACCGGCACCGACGCCCGCAAGGGTGAGGGCTTCTTCGACCAGCTCAAGGCCGACGTACAGGGTAAGAAGCTGCCGAAGATCTCCTGGATCGTCGCGCCCGAGGCCTTCACCGAGCACCCCAACTGGCCCGCGAACTACGGAGCCTGGTACATCTCCCAGGTCCTGGACGTGCTCACCTCCGACCCCGAGGTGTGGGGAAGGACAGCGCTGTTCGTCACGTACGACGAGAACGACGGCTTCTTCGACCACCTCGTACCGCCATTCCCGCCGCAGTCCGCCGCGCAGGGCAAGTCCACCGTCGACGTCGCGCCGGACCTCTTCGCGGGCGACGCGAGCCACACGGCGGGCCCCTACGGGCTGGGCCAGCGGGTGCCGATGCTCGTCGTCTCGCCCTGGAGCAAGGGCGGTTACGTCTGCTCCGAGACGCTCGACCACACCTCCATCATCCGGTTCATGGAGCGCCGCTTCGGAGTGCACGAGCCCAACATCTCGCCCTGGCGGCGGGCGATCAGCGGCGACCTCAGCTCGGCCTTCGACTTCGCCCACAAGAACGCGTCGCCGGTCACGCTGCCGGACACCGACGGCTACGAACCGCCGGACAACGACCACCACCCCGACTACGTGCCGACCCCGCCCGCGAACCCCGTCCTGCCCAAGCAGGAGCCCGGCTCGCGGCCGGCCCGCCCGCTCAAGTACGAGCCCGCGGTGGACGGTTCGGCGGACGCGGCGGCCGGCAAGTACACGCTCACCTTCGGCTCGGGCGCCGAGGCCGGCGCCGTCTTCCTCGTCACGTCCGGCAACCGCACCGACGGCCCCTGGACCTACACGACCGGGGCCGGCAAGAAGGTCGACGACAGCTGGAACTCGGCGTACTCGAACGGTTCGTACGACCTGACGGTGCACGGCCCCAACGGCTTCCTGCGCACCTTCGGGGGCCCGGGCAAGAAGGCCGGACCCGAGGTCACCGCACGACACGTCGGCGACAACGTCGAGCTGACCCTCACCAACAAGGGCCCCGGAACGGTCAACCTGAAGGTGAGCAACGGCTACGGCGGCCGACCGAAGTCGTTCAAGGTGCGGTCGGGCGCGAGTGTGCAGCGCAC
This sequence comes from Streptomyces sp. NPDC058470, assembly GCF_042721055.1. NCBI lineage: Bacteria > Bacillati > Actinomycetota > Actinomycetes > Kitasatosporales > Streptomycetaceae > Streptomyces > Streptomyces sp. NPDC058470. The sequence goes on along the minus strand of NZ_JBHXMF010000072.1, from coordinate 9,672 downwards.
GTTCGACCTGTGGGCGAGCAAGCGCTGGTACGACCTGACCGTCGTCTCCGACGCGGATGCGAGCTTCCTGCGCAGGTTCGCCGGACATGTGGAGAACGGGCGGCCGGGCGTGAGCGACCCGGCGATCGTGACCGACTGAGGGGAACGGGCGGTCACGGCCCCTCCGTGACCGCCCGTTCCATGGCGGTTCTACAGCGCGGTGAGATGCCCCGCGTTCGGTTGCTGCGGCAGCAACGAGGGTTCGTACGCCGCCGACTGGGGCTCAAGGGCCAGCACCGCGGCGACCGGATGGTCGTCGACCGGCAGCGGGGGCCGTGGCGTCGAGCGGGACAGCGTCACCACACCCCAGGCCGCGATGCCCGCTCCCACGAGGGCCAGCAGCACACCCGCCGCGCCATCCTGGAGCCGTTCGCCGAGCAGGGACAGGCCGATCACCGCGGCAGCCACCGGATTGGCGAGCGTCACCACGGCGAGCGGCGCGCCGAGGCCGCCCCGGTACGCGGTCTGCGACAGGAACAGTCCGCCCACCGCGAAGGCCGCCACGAGCACGGCCACCACGATCACCTGGGCGCTGAGCAGCGAATCCGAGCGGTCGGTCGCGGCCACCGTCACCGTCTGGGTGAGCGCCGAGGCGACGCCGGAGGCGAATCCCGAGGCGGTCGCGTGCCGCAGCCCCGGCCGTGCGCCCCGGCGCGCGAGGGCGCCGATCAGTACGGCGGTCGTGGCGGCGACGCCCAGCGCCTGCGGCAGGCTCAGCACGTTGTCGGGCGCAGGACCGGACGCCGTGACGAGCAGCGCCGCCAGTCCGGTCAGGGTGAGCGCGGTGCCACGCCACTCGACCGCGCTGACCCGTCGCCCGGCGACCCGCGCACCCAGCGGCACCGCCGCCACCAGGGTGAGCGCCCCGAGCGGCTGCACCAGCGTGAGCGTGCCGAACTTGAGCGCGGCGACATGCAGCAGCGCGGCGGACGCGTTCAGCGCGACCGACCACCACCAGGCGCCGCTGCCCAGCAGCCGCAGCACACCGGAGTCCGAGCTGCGGGACGCGAGCCGCTCCTGTGCCACGGCCGCGGCGGCGTACGCGACGGCCGAGAACAGCGACAGGACGACGGCGGCGACCGTGGCGTTCATCGGCCGGCTCCCACGAGCTCCGGTATGTCCCGTACGGCGTCATCGGCAAATTCCTGTGTACGCCCCGCCGTTGTCGTCGTCCGGTGCGGCAGGTGGATCACCGAAAGGGCGATGCCGAGCAGCGCGGCCGCCACGATCGCGTCGAGCCAGTAGTGGTTCGCCGTACCGACGATCACCAGCAGGGTGATCAGCGGATGCAGCAGCCACAGCCAGCGCCACCGGGACCTGGTCGCGGCGATCAGACCGATCGCGACCATCAGGGCCCAGCCGAAGTGCAGCGAGGGCATCGCCGCGAACTGGTTCGCCACCGCATCGGTCGCGGGGTGCGCCCCGTACACCGTGGGCCCGTACACCTGTCCGGTGTCCACGAGCCCCGCGGCCTTCAGCAGCCGCGGTGGCGCGAGCGGGAAGAAGAGATGCCCCACCAGAGCGGCGCCGGTGACCATCGCCAGGACGCGGCGCGCCCATACGTAGTGGGCCGGGCGCTTCAGATACAGCCAGACCAGGAAGGCCACGGTCGCCGGGAAGTGGACGGTCGCGTAGTAGGTGTTCGCGATGTGCACCAGGGTGTCGCTGTGCAGCAGCACGCCCTGTATGTCGCTCTCGCTCGGCAGATGGAGGGCGCGCTCCCAGTCCCACACGCGGTCCGCGTTGCGGAAGGCCTCGGCGGTGTGACCGGCGGCCAGTTGCCGCCCGATCTTGTAGACGAGGAAGAGGCCCACCACGAGCAGGAGCTCGCGCAGCAGCGGCGGGCGTGCGGCGGTGTCGTTCGGCGGGTGCGCCACTTTCTCGTACGGTTCGGCCCGGCCGGGCGCCGCGTCGGTCTCCGGTTCGGTTGCGGATTCTGCAGGCTCGGTTCGGGAATCCATCCCCCGGCCCCCTTGCTGACGGTATTGCGTGGCGTGGTGCGTGGTGAGCCCAGGACAAGGTCCACTCCATGCCGGTCCACTCGACAACGGAGTGGGTCCTGTCCAAGGCTCATCGATACGCCAGTGTACCGATACGAGAGTGTACCGATACGCTTCCGTTCCGGTACAGTGGCGTATCGATTAGGCTGTGTGAGACGGACCACCGAACCCCACCGTGTCGATCCGACCGAGCGAGGAGAAGAGCATGACGTCGCAGGCCGCGGACGGACCGGAGACGGTCGTCGCCTCGCGCCGCTCCAAGATCACGCCCGAGCGTGAGCAGGAGTTCTACGACGCTGTGATCGACCAGCTCCGCGAGTGCGGCTATGACGCCTTCACCATGGAGGGCGTGGCGGCGAGCACCCGCTGCAGCAAGTCCACGCTCTACCGGCAGTGGAAGACGAAGCCCCAGTTCGTGGCGGCGGCGCTGCGCGCCAACCGCTGCCCCCGGTTCCTGGGTATCGACACCGGCTCACTCGCCGAGGATCTGCGCGCCGCGGCGCGCGCCGCCGGTGAGTGGTCGGGCCGGGACACGCAGCTGCTCCAGGCGCTCGGCCACACCGTGATGGCGGACGAGGAGCTCCAGCGGGCCTTGCGCGAAGCGCTCGTCGAGCCCGAGGTCGCCGCGCTGAGGGGGATGATCCAGCGCGCGGTCGACCGAGGTGAGATCGCCGCCGATCACCCCGCGCTGGAGTTCATTCCCGCGCAGGTCATCGGTGTGATGAGGGTCCGGCCCGTGCTGGAGGGGGAGTACGCGGACGCGGCTTATCTCACACAGTTCGTGGAGGCGGTCGTGATTCCGGCCCTCGGCCTGACCTGAGACTCAGGCCGCCGTCCGCGGGATGACCGGACGTCGGCCTGCGCGCGCCGCACCGTGGGGACGGGGGCGGCGCGAACCCCCGGCCGGGTGGGGTTCCTCCTGAGCGGAGGGGCACCCCACCCGGCCGAACTACTTCCTGATCCTCTTCCGAGTCCGGCGCGATCCGCCGGGCAGGCGGTACGGCCCTACACGCCCTGCCCGCTGCCGGTCCCGGACGCCACCTTGATGCCCTTCGTGATGACGTCGATCACGTCCTGCTTCTGACTGACGTCGACGCCGAAGCGGATCACGACGAGCTGCTTGGCATTGAGGGGGGAGGGGAAGGCGAGCGACTCGACATAGCCGTCCTCGCCCTTGCTGGTGACCGCCTTCCAGCGGACCAGGTAGCCCTTCTGCCCGGCCACGGTGACCGCCTTGGAGGCGAGTACCTCGTGCGAGGTGATCTCGCCGTAGGACTTGCCGCCGTAGGACTCCTCGGCGTTCTTGGAGATGTCCTCCTTCGCCGCCGCCTCGGCCGTGGTGGCCTTCAGCTCCAGCGCCACCGCCGGAGCCGAGTACAGGCCGCCTGCGGTGCACGTCGCCGTGGTGTCACCGGGGCACTTGTAGGAGTCGTCCGAGGTCACCGCGGCGCCCACCGTGATGCTGGAGCCGGTCCAGCCGTCGGGCACCGGGATGCTGATGCCGTTGACCGGGTCGGTGGCGAAACCGTCCTCGGTCTGCTGCGGAAGGGGCTGACCCGGCGGCGCGGTCTGGCCGCCGGAGCCGCCACCGGGGCCGCCACGGGGGCCGCCGCTGGGGCCGCCGCTGGGGGCGTCCGAGGGACCGCCCGAACCGCCCGGGAACCCGCCGGGAGTTTGGGAGTTGGCGGTGTTGCCGCTGCTGCTGTCGTTCTTCGTCAGCGCGTACACCCCACCCCCGATGCCGGCGAGGACCGCTATCGCCACGGCGACGGCTATGCCCGTGCGCATCCCGCGCCGCGGCGGACCCGGCGGATAGTCCGGATACGGTCCGGTGGCCGGCGGGTGCCCCGGGGGACCCCATGCGGCGGCCGACCCGACGGGCCGGGTCTGGTCCGTCCATGTCTCCCCGTCCCACCAGCGCTCGGTGGCGGGAATGTCATCTGTCTGCCCGGGGTCGGGATACCAGCCGGGAGGAGTCACCTGCGTCATGGTGCCCACCGTATGAGGCCTGAGTGAAAGACGGATGAGAGGGGCCGGGCAAGGTTCATTTCAGGACCAGCCGGAGAGGTGTCCGGTCCGCTCGTGGCGGCAGCCGCAGCCAGTCCCGCCCCGGCGTGAGGGACCCGAGCACGCTGGGATGACGGGCCCCGGTGCTCGCCGGATCGGAGCCCGCGAGGCCGTGCAGGGTCAGAAACCCGAGCACGGCGAAGGCGTACGCCTCCTTGGCGGCCGAGGGCAGGCCCAGCGCGTCGGAGGTGCGCAGCGTGACGCCGGGGAGTTCGGCGCCGAGCATCGTCATGAGTACGGGGTTACGGGTGCCGCCGCCGGAGGCGATCACCTCGGTGGCCCGCACTGAGCGCACGGCATCGGCGACGGTGCGGGCGGTGAGCGCGGTGAGTGTCGCGACGACGTCCTCGCCGGTCAGCGTCCCGAAACCCGTCAGTGCGTCGCGCAGATAGCCGAGGTGGAACAGCTCCTTGCCGGTCGTCTTGGGCGTGGGCAGCCCGTAGTACGGCTCGGCGAGCAGGCGTCGCAGCAGCGGGCCGTGGACGGTGCCGCGGGCGGCGAGCGCGCCGTCCACGTCGTGGTCGAGGCGGCCGCCGCTGAAGCCACGCGCCGCCGCGTCGAGGAGCGCGCACGCGGGCCCCGTGTCGAAGGCGGTGCCGTCCGGCGCGGTGAGGTTGGCGATACCGCCGAGGTTCAGTGCCACCGGTGTCCCGGGCCTGCCGCGCAGCCACAGCAGGTCGAACAGGCTGACCAGGGGTGCGCCCTGCCCGCCGGCGGCGATGTCACGTGGCCGGAAGTCGGCGACCACAGGCAGCCCTGTCGCCTCGGCGATCCAGGCCGGCTGCCCGAGCTGGAGGGTCCCGTGCACCCGCCCGTCCGCCACCCAGTGGTAGACGGTCTGCCCGTGCGAGGCGACCAACTCGGCCTCCTCGTTGCACAGTTCGCGGTCGGCACGGACGGCTGCCGCCGCGAAGGCCTGCCCGATCCGGGTGTCCAGGCGGCACACCTCGGCCAGGTCGGTCGCGGCGGGCGGAAGCGCCGCCGCCAGCGCGTCGCGCAGCTCGCGGGCGTACGGCTCGCTGACGAACCCGAGCGGCCGCAGTACGAGACCGTCCTCGTCGAGGGTCAGCTCGGCGGCCGCCGCGTCGATGGCGTCGTACGATGTGCCGGACATCAGGCCGATCACCCGCACCTTCTCAACTCCCTTGCTGATGCTGTCCCTTGGGCAGTGTGGCCAGCGCCAGGACGCTGACGGCGCAGGTCGCCCCCGCGTAGTACCCGGGAATGTCCACGTTCCCCGTCCGTTCGATCGTCTCGGTGATGATGAGCCCCGCGCAGCCCGAGAACACCGCATTGGACAGGGCGTAGGCGAGTCCCAGGCCCGTGTGGCGGACGCTCGTGGGGAACATCTCGGAGAGCATCGCCGGTCCGGGCCCGGCCATCAGCCCGACCACGGCACCCGCAAGGAACACGGCGACACCTTTCACGGTGTTCGAAGTCCCGCTGTCCTGAAGGACGTTGAGCATCGGGATCGCCAGCACGGTGACCAGAACGGCTCCCGTGAGCATCACCGGGCGCCGTCCGATCCGGTCGCTGAGCAGACCCGCCGGGATGATCGTGGCCGCGAAGCCGAGGTTGGCGACGACGGTGGCGAGCAGCGCCTGCTGGAAGGTGGCGTTCAGGGTGCTCTGGAGATAAGAGGGGAGCACGACCAGGAAGGTGTAACCGGCCGCCGCCCAGCCCATGACGCGCCCGGCGCCGAGCGCGATCGCGCGGGCCAACTCCCGCCCTGTCGGACGCTCTTGGTGCTGCTCCCGTTCGAAGGCGGGCGTCTCGTCCAGCCGCAGTCGCAGCCCCAGCGCGCCGAGGCCGAGCGGCAGCGTCAGCAGGAAGGGGAGCCGCCAGCCCCAGTCGCCCAGCTCCTGTGCGCCGAGCACCGTGGCCAGCAGCGCCGCGACCCCCGCGCCGGCCAGCAGCCCCAGCGCCACCGTGAACGACTGCCAGGACCCGTACAGCCCGCGTCTGCCCGGCGGCGCGAACTCCGTCATCACCGAGACCGCGCCCCCGAACTCCCCGCCCGCGGACAGCCCTTGGAGGACTCGCAGGAGAGTGAGCAGCCAGGGAGCGAGGGCGCCGACAGTGGCATAGGTGGGCAGCAGGCCGATCAGGGTCGTCGCGGCCGTCATCAGGACGATCACCAGGATCAGCACCGGACGGCGCCCGATCCGGTCGCCGAGCCGTCCGAACAGCGCGGCGCCGACGGGCCGGAAGAAGAACGCGAGTGCGAAGGACGCATACGTCTTCACCAGAGCCTCGACCTCGCTGCCGCCCTCCGGTGTGAAGAACCGCGCCGCGATGATCGTGGCGAAATAGCCGTAGACCCCGAACTCGTACCACTCGATGAAGTTCCCCACGGAGCCCGCGAACAGAGCTCTGCGGGACTGCCCGGGCGGAGAGGCGCGCAGGTCGGAGTCGTGCGCGGGGGCGCTCATGCCGGTTCCTCCCGGGGCGCGCCGGGGCCGGATGGCCGCGGCGGGACGGCGGAGACTGATGGTGGAAAATTAGTTTCAGTTCGGGGGTGGTTGACTGTCAATAATTTTCACCCGGGCTGGTCGGAGCGTCGGCGCGTCGCCTGCGGAACCCCGCCGTCACTCGTCTCGGCAACAGCTGCCCGGACCCGCCGACATGACGGCTCCGAGAGGGCTACGCTCATTGCCTGTACGTCGTTTGGGCGACCTGGGGAGGTAGCGGGATGACGGAGGCTGGGCCAGGAATGGCCGCCTCGGCTCCCCTGTGGGAGCGCGACGAGGAAGTCGCCACGCTCGAACAGGCGATCGGCGCCCTGCGCGCGGACTCCGCCACGCCGGGAAGCCTGCTGGTGTTCAGCGGTGACGCCGGCTTGGGCAAGACGGCACTCCTCGCGGAGGCGCGCCGGATGGCGGAGAGCGCCGGCTGCGCGGTGTGGTCGGCCCGCGGCGGCGAGACCGTCACGTCCGTTCCCTTCAATGTCGTACGGCAGCTCCTGCAGCCTGCCCTGGTGTCGCTGCTGCCCGAGGAGGCGCGCGAATACCTGGGCGACTGGTACGACATCGCGGGACCCGCGCTCGGCATAGCGGAACCGGGCGACCGGCAACCCGACCCGCAGGGCGTCTGCGACGGCCTGGTCGCGGCCGTGCGACGGCTGGCCAAGCGCGAGTGGCCGCTCGTCCTCCTCGTCGACGACGCGCACTGGGCCGACCAGGAGACCCTGCGCTGGCTGGCCGCGTTCGCCGAGCGCCTCGACGACCTGTCCGTCCTCATCGTGGTGGCCCGCCGCCCGGGCGGTGTGAGCGGTGTGAGCGCCGGTCACCTGGACACCATCGCCGCCGCGGCCCGGCCGACCGCCACCCTGAGCGCGCTGACCCCGTCGGCAGCCGAAGGACTGACCCGTGCCACGGTCGGCGAGCACGCCGACAGCCCGTTCTGCCGCGAGGTCTGGGCGGTCACCGGCGGCAATCCGTACGAGACCGTCGAGTTGCTCGCCAAGGTCCAGGACAGCGGGCTCGATCCGGTGGAGGCCACGGCCGCCGAACTGCGCGCCCTGAACCGCTCGGCCCGCGGCCGTGGACTCGTCGCCCGCCTCGAAGGACTCGGCATTGACGCCACCCGGTTCGCCTGGGCGGCCGCGATCCTCGGCACCGGAATCTCCCTCGACCTGGCCGCCCACCTCGCCGGAATGCCGGCCGAGGAGGCAGTGCGCTGCGCCGAACTGCTCGGCGTCGCCCGCATCCTGACCAGGACCGAGCCAGTGAACGGCCGGGTTCCCGAAGGCGACCTGGAGTTCGTGCACCCGCTCATCGCCAGCGCGGTCTACCGCTCGATCCCGGACGCCCTGCGCACCGCGATGCACGGCCAGGCCGCCTGGGCGGTCACCGACTCCGGGCGAGGCGCCGCGGCCGCCTCCCGCCACCTCCTCGAAGTGCACCCGGACGAAGACCCCGAACTCGTCGAGCAGATGCGCGAGGCCGCCCGCGAACACCTCGCCGTCGGCGCGCCCGACGCGGCCAGGCGCTGTCTGGAGCGCGCACTGGCCGAACCCCCGCGTCCCGACGTCCACGCGCGCGTGCTCTACGAACTGGGCTGTGCCACGCTCCTGACCGCGCCCGCCAGGACGATCGGCCATCTACGGGCCGCACTCGACAGGCCCGGCCTCCAGGGCGACCTCCGGGTGGACGCGGTCTTCCGCCTCTCCCAGGCACTCCTCCACAACGATCAGCTGGAAGAGGCCGTCCGCACCGTCGACGCGGAGGCCGCACGGCTCGATCCCGGCCCTGCCCGGATGCGGCTCCAGGCCGTGCACTACATGTGGGAGGGCATCCACGCCGGCGAGGACCAGGCCTCGGGACGCTCCAGCGGTCTCGCCGAACTCGCCAGGACCTGCACGGGCCGCGACAACTCCGAGCGTGCGCTGCTCATACTGCGCGGCTTCGACGCGATGACGCGCGGCGAGAACGCGGAGGAGGTCGCGGAACTCTGCGACCGCGTCCTCGTCAACGGCCGCCTCGCACCGGGACTGGGCTGGACCGACACCGAATGGGGCATCGAACTCCTCCTGATGCTGGGCAGCGCGTACGCCTACGCCGACCGGCTCGACCGCGCCGAGAGCCTGTTCAGCGAGGCCCTGCACGCCTATATGAAGGCCGGCTGGAGCGGCGGCCATCTCGCCCTGGCCAACGCCTACCTCGGCCTCGCGCACCGCAGACGGGGCCGCCTCGCCGACGCGGAGACCTACCAGCGCGAGTCGCTGCGCCTCGCCGAGCGGGTCGGGCGCGGGCTGCCCCTGTACTGGTCCGCGACCTGCGGGCTCATCGACACACTGCTCGCCCGCGGCCACCTCCTGGAGGCGGAGGAGATCGCCGAGGAGTACGGCTTCGCACCGCCTTACCCCTCCACGATCGTCCTCCCCGACATCCGTTCCGTACGGGGCCGGCTGCTGTGCGCCGTCGGCCGTACGAAGGAAGGCGTCAACGAACTGGAGGCAGCCGAGAAGGCCGCCGCCGCACGGGGCCACCACAACACGGTGCTCGCGCCCTGGGCGGGCGACCTCGCCCGCGCTCTCGCCACGGAGGACCCGGCGCGCGCCGCAGCACTGGCTGCCGAAGCCCGCCGCCAGGCCGAGCGTTTCGGCACGGACACGGCCATCGGTGAGGCCCTGCGCTGCGCGGCGGCGCTGGAATCGGGCCAGCGCGCGGTACGGCTCGCCGCCCAGGCGGTCACCTATCTGGAGGCCTCCCCCTGCCAGTACGAGCACGCGGCGGCCCGCGTCGAGTACGGCATCGCCGCTCGGTCGGTGTCCGAGCTCAACAAGGGCCTGACACTGGCGCGTTCATGCGGCGCGGACGGATTGGTGGCACAGGCGGAGCGGGCGCTCGACGGCATCTAGGGGGTGTCGTTCGGATCGCCTCGGGTCCGCGACGCCTGGCACGGCAGCTGGCCGCGTCGTCGCATCACCCGAGTACGGCCCAGTACCCGGGGTCATGCTCCGCCTTGCGATGCACCGCACCATGCGCCGCGGCCTGATCCGAAGTGATCCGAACGACACCCCCTGGGCGCGGGCGTCGGCCCTAACCGGCGAGCAGTTGCTCGG
>NZ_JBHXMF010000071.1:0-47154 GCF_042721055.1 Streptomyces sp. NPDC058470 | reverse complement strand
AGCCCCGATCGAGGCTTCGGGCGCTCTAGTGATCAATATTTCAAACACGCCCTAGGCGTACTGCCGTCGCGGCACCGTGATGTGGTAGCCGGAATCCAGCAGTTGCGGCAGATAGCCGCGCAGCGCCCGTACGCTCTGCGAGCGGTCGCCGCCCGCGTCGTGCGAGAGCACCACGACGCCCGGGGCGGCACCGCCCTCCACCCGGTTGACGATCGTGCGGGTGCCGGGGGCCGTCCAGTCGAGTGTGTCGACCGTCCAGGCCAGCGGCTCCATACCCAGGTCGGCGCCGAGCTGAAAGGCCGCCCGGTTCCAGGCCCCGTAGGGCGCGCGGAACCAGGTGGGCGGTTCACCGTAGGCGTCGTCGATGACCTCACAGGTGCGTTCCATCTCGGAGTGGATCGCCGAGCGGGAGAGCTTGGTCAGCAGCGGATGGGACCAGGTGTGGTTGCCGACGGTGTGTCCGTCGTCGGCCATCTCGCGCAGCAGGTCCTTGTTGTCGACGGCCATCTCCCCGCACACGAAGAACATCGCCCGCACGTCGTAGTCGCGCAGGGTGCGGAGGATGTCCGGCGTGTAGCGCGGATCGGGGCCGTCGTCGAAGGTCAGCACCATGCTGCGGCCGCGCCCGGAGATACGCAGGAACGGCTCGTGGCGGACGAGGGTCCGCCCGGCCCTGGCGCGCGGCGGACCGTATCCGGTCATGGGCTGGAGCCGGTAGGCGGAGGGCTTGACGGCACTGCGGGCCTGCGGGCCCGAGGCGGGTGGGGCACTGCGTACCGGGTGCGTGGCCGGTTCGGCGGTGAGGACGTGGGCCGTGGCCGCCGCACCGGCCGCCCCCAGGACGGCGGCACCGGCGATCAACGCCCGGCGCCGGGTAAGCAGCTGATCCTTTTTCATGACTCATCAGTCACCCAGTTGAGGGGCGGTGCTGTTCAGCAACACCGGTGCGGGCCCACGAAAGCACCCGATGGGACCATTTCGGCGGCGGCGCACCAATGGCCCCGCGAATTCAGGTGACCCGGGCCGCGGGTGCCCAGGTGGCTCCCGGACCTGGAGGTGGCGATAACCTCGCAGCCGTGACGGAACAGCAGCACTCGCAGGGGTTCGAGCGGGGCACGGACGGTCCCAAGGTCATAGTCGTCGGAGTGGACGGCTCCGACTCCTCTCTCCGCGCGATGGCATACGCGGGAGGCCTGGCCCGACGCCAGCACGCGTTGCTCGCCGTGGTCTATGTCCAGCCCGTGATGGCGGCGGGCGCGGCGATGGGGGTGCCGATCGCCGAGACGACGGACGAGATCGCCGAGGATCTCGTCGCGCAGATCCGGGACTCCGCCGAGCGGCTCAAGGGCATATTCGAGGTGCGCTGGGAGTTCCACACCTTCCGCGGCGACCCGTACAACGGCCTGGTGACCGCGGCGGACCAGCTCAAGGCGGACGCCGTGGTGGTGGGCGCCTCCGAGCAGGCGGGCCACCGGATCGTCGGGTCCGTGGCGATCCGGCTGGTGAAGGCGGGACGCTGGCCGGTCACTGTCGTGCCGTAACAGCACGTCGGTAGCCGGCCTACCGCCCATCAGCAGACCGTCCTGGGCCGCGCCCCGGCTGAGGACGACGGACCCGATCCGGTCGCGTACGCCGACGACCTCGGCCCCCTGCGCGAGGGCGGCGTTGAGGTTGACCACGCGGCCGGCGTCGAGGTCGAATGCCTGCGGGATGAACTCGGCCTTCTTCGCCCCTCGGCCATCTCCGGCGGGGACTTGAAGGTCGGGTAGCCCGTGTGGTCGCCGTCCGCGCCGTACACGGTCTCCATGTGACAGATCGCCAGGCCGGCGCCGGACACGACGGGCCGGACTCCGGCGAGCATCGGCCGGAAGTCGTATCCGTTGCCGCCCGCGTCCGCCTCGCCCGCTCGATGATCGCGGTGTGCGGCAGTACGTCACCGGGGGCGACGAGGGTGAACTCGCGAGGGTCGGAGGATGCTGCGGGCTGCCCACTCTCCCGGACCGGCGGGTCCTGGGCGGCCTGACAGACCGTTACGACGAGTACGGCCGCGATGGCCAGGCTAGTCTGTCGTCCGCGTGTGGTCATACCCAGCCCCGATGCAGTCATATGTACGTCTGAAGTGACACGAATCCACGTCCACGCGTACTCAGGAGTCAGGGAGCAACGCACGCCTTCTGCCCGTCCGGCGTCCGAGGACGAGCCCTCCGGGCGAAAGGGGGCCTGGGCGCAGTCCCCCGCAGCGGGACAGCGCCTCACCGCCCCGATGAACCGCTCACCGCACCGTTCACCGACTGCTTCGACCGCCCAGCGCACAACCGTGTGCCGACCCTGTCCTCACGGAGCGACACCGGCTGGCATACACGCCATGACGGCCGGAGCCACCACCATCACCCGCGGAACGACCGCCGAGCACGAGCTGGCCGCACTCCAGCGCGAGCACGGTCGGCCCCTCTTCGCGCTGCTCCTGCGGCTCTCCGACGGCGACCGGCAGCGCGCCGAGGACCTGGTGCAGGAGACTTTCGTACGGGCCTGGCAGAACCCCGAGGCGCTGCGTGCCGACGCCTTCGACTCCGTACGCCCCTGGCTGCTCACCGTCGCGAGGCGGCTGGCGATCGACGCGCGGCGGGCCCGCCAGGCGCGGCCCGCGGAGGTCGGGGACGCGGTGCTGGAAAGTGCGCGCGTCTGCGCCGATCACGCCGAAAGGTCCGCGGCGACGCTCGATGTGCGGGAGGCTGTGAAGACTCTCACTCCCGAGCACCGTGAAGTCCTGGTGCAGGTGTACTTCCACGGGGCGAGTGTGGCGGAGGCCGCCGCGGCGCTCGGAATTCCGCCCGGTACGGTGAAGTCCCGCGCTTACTACGCGCTCCGCGCCCTGCGCCGGGTACTTCCCGGATACGCGGCCGACCTGCGATGAAACCAAAGGTCGAGTCAAATTTCGGTAAAGCGCCTGCCGAGGACCATGGTTGGGCAATCTGCTGTCTTCATCCGTGTTCCGGACTGGGGCCCGGGGTCGGGCCACGCGCACGCACCGGAGGAAGGCAGGAAGGGATGCTGCACAGAGGTCAAGAGAGCACGGATGGCACCGGAGGCGGCGAACTCACCGTCCCCATGGCGTGGTTGTACGCCGAGTACATCGCCGACGAACTGCTGCGGACCGGCGACCTGATGCCGCCCACATCCTTCGAGTTCCGCGCAGGGCGGGATGCCCTGGCGCTGACCATCTTCCTGTCCGACGCCGGCGGCGAGCTCTCCGGCATCAGGGTCATCACCCAGCTGGAGACCTGGCTTTCGCTGACGGCGTACGACCAGCCGTGGCGGGACTGGGTGCGCGAACACCTGGCGCGGCTCGCTGCCCGGGCCATCGACTCGAGCGCACCGGACCCGGACCTGGAGCTGGCCTCGGCGGCCTGGCGCTGGCTGGAGGAGACCGAACTGCTCGCCCCCGACCTGGACGCCGTGCCTGGCGGCGGGCCTGTCCCGGGCGAGGACGACGGTCCGAAGGTGTGGACGCCGGCCTGGCGACTGGGGCTGCCGCTGGGGCATCTGGCGATCCATCTCTTCTGACCATCCGCCCCGCTCGCCAAACCATTCCGTGCCCGCACCAATCCGCGGGCCCCCTCGCTCCGAACGTCCTGGTCGCCATTCCGAACGAGTCTTGAGTGATTCGGCGGTCTGGTGCGTACCGGTGGGCAACAGCACTCCCACCCCGCACCATCACCCCCATCGCCACGAGGATTCGGTAATCGGTATGAGGTCCCTGGAACGGCATCGCGACGTCGGCGCCTACGCGCTCGGCGTGCTGAACGAGGCGGATGCCTTCCGCTTCGAGGATCACCTCATGGAGTGCCCTCAGTGCGCCGCCCATGTGAGTGAATTCCGGCCCGCGGCACGGCAGTTGATGCTGTACCGGGGTGCCACCCCGCGCTCGGTGCACCCCTTCGCCGCCCCCGGGCCGCGGCTTCTGGACCGGTTGCTCGGCGAGGTGGCGACCCGTCACAAGGCCGGCCGGCGACGGTGGCTGTACGCCGTGGCCGCCTCCGTGGTGTTCGCGGCGGGCGGGCCCGCGATCGCGATCGCCACGGCGGACGGCACCCCCACCACACAGGTCGCCGCGACGGACGCGGAAACCGGTGTATGGGCCCAGGTCACCTCCGAGGATCGGGTCTGGGGCAGCCAGGTCGATGTGCAGGTCAAGGACTCGGCAGGACCGCGGCCCTGCCAGCTCGTCGCGATCGGCAAGGACGGTTCCGAGCAGACGGTGACGAGCTGGATGGCACGCGGGGAGACCAGCCAGACCACCAGCATGCAGGGCGGCGCCGCGCTGCAGTCCAAGGAGATCAGCCGGTTCGAGGTGCGCACGACCGACGGCGAGCACCTGGTGACGCTCGATCCGGGCACCGGCAGCTGACGTCAGGACCAGTCGGTGCGGGGCTACTTCAGGAGCCTTGACATCCGACGGTCCGCGAGCGGCTTCCCGCCTGTCTGGCAGGTCGGGCAGTACTGCAGCGCGGAGTCGCTGAAGGACACCTCGCGGATCGTGTCGCCGCACACCGGACAGGGCTCCCCGGCTCGTCCGTGCACCCGCAGTCCGCTCTTCTTCTCCTTCTTCAGGCGCCCGGCGGCCAGCCCGTGGGAGCGCTCCACGGCCTCGGTGAGCGTGGCGCGCAGCGCCTCGTACAGGCGGCCGGTCTCCTCGGCGTTCAGTGTGGCGGCGAGCTTGAAGGGCGACATTTTGGCGGCGTGCAGGATCTCGTCGCTGTACGCGTTCCCCACGCCCGCGATCAGGCTCTGGTCGCGCAGCGCGCCCTTCAACTGGCGCCGCTCGCCTGCCAGCAGCTCGGCGAACCGCACCTCGTCGAAGTCGTCGGCGAGCGGGTCGGGGCCGAGGCGGGCGACGCCGGGGACATCCGCCGGGTCCCGTACGACGTACACGGCGAGCTTCTTCTGGGTGCCGGCCTCGGTGAGGTCGAAGCCCTCGCCGGTCGCCAGGGCGACCCGCAGCGCGAGAGGGCCCTTGCCGGGGCGGGGCGGCCCGTCCGGCAGGGTGTCCTTCCAGTGCAGCCAGCCCGCGCGGGCCAGGTGCGTCACGAAGTGCAGTCCGTCGGCCTCGATGTCGAGGAACTTGCCGTGCCGGTAGACGGCGGTGACCTCGCGGCCCTCGAAGGCGCTGACCGGAGGGTCGTACGTCTTCAGCACGCTGATGGCGACGGGCAGCACGCGCACGACCTCACGGCCGACGAGGTGGTCGGCCAGGAAGTCCTTCAGCGCTTCGACCTCGGGCAGTTCCGGCATACGTCCAGGGTGCCACCCGGCGCCGACATCACCAGGTGGACCGTTGGTCAGTCCGGTTCCGGCACGGTGAACTCGCACCACACGCACTTGCCGCCACCGCGGGCCTCCACGCCCCAGACGTCGGTGAGCCGGTCGACGAGGAGGAGACCGCGGCCCGAGACGCCGGACTCACCGGCCTCGCGGCGCCGCGGCAGGGCGCTGGAGGAGTCCTCGACCTCGACGCGCAGCCGGCGTTCGGTGCCCGTCAGGACGCGGAGAGTGACGATCGCGGGACCCTCGGTGTGCATCAGGGCATTGGTGATCAGTTCATCGGCGACCAGCTCGATCTCGTCGGCACGCTCCCCCGCACCCCAGGAGGTGACGGCGGCCCGGATCATGTGCCGGGCCTCGGCCAGCGCCTCCGGGTCACCTGCCGCGACATGCTGCTGAAGGCGCCCGCCGGCCTGCTGGGCGGTGAGGGTGCGGCGGCGCAGGAGGAGCAGCGCGACATCGTCGTCGCCGCCGCGGTCCTCGGCCACGTCGATGAGCCGGTCCGCGAGGTCGTGGACGTCGTCCGGGCCGGTGCGGATGAGCGCCCGGAGGGTGCGCATGCCTTCGTCGAGGTCGATGCCCGGCTGCTCGACCAGGCCGTCGGTGTACATCAGCAGGGTCTGTCCGGGGTCCAGCTCGAAGGTGCCGACCGGGTACTCCAGGCGCCCGAACTCGGCGGACAGACCGAGCGGCAGGCCTCCTGCCACGGGCAGGGGATAGCAGCTGCCGTCGACCCGCCGGACCAGTGGGTCGATGTGGCCGGCCCGGACCAGCTGGACGACACCGGTGGACAGGTCGGCCTCCGCGTACAGGCAGGTGGCGAAGCGCTGGGTGTCGAGTTCCTTGAGGAAGACCGAGGCGCGGGCCATCACGGTGGCCGGGGTGTGGCCCTCGGCGGCGTAGGCGCGCAGCACGATGCGCAGCTGGCCCATGACGGCGGCGGCGTGCGTGTCATGGCCCTGGACGTCGCCGATGACGGCGCCGACGCGACCGCCGGGCAGCGGAATCACGTCGTACCAGTCGCCGCCGATGTCCCTGCCGAGCGAGGCGGAGCGGTAGCGGACGGCGATGTCTGCGCCGGGCACGCCGGGGATGGAGCGCGGCAGCATGGCCTGCTGGAGGCCCTGGGCGAGGTCTTTCTCCTGCTCGTAGAACATGGCCCGCTGGAGGCTCTGCGCGATGCTGCTGCCGAGCGCGAGGAGGACGTTGCGGTCCTCCTCGGAGAAGCCGTGCCGGTCGTCGTAGAGCAGTCCGATCGCGCCGATCGGCCGGGCCTGCACGATGAGCGGCAGATACGCGGCCGCGGTGATCTTCAGGTCGGTGATGTGCGGCCACAGGAGGGGGTATGCCTCGGCGAACTCCTCCGGTGACTCGATGAAGTGCGGTACGAGGGTCCGTACGACCTCGTTCATCGGGTACTGCGCGTCCATGCGCGTGATCCGGGTGCCCGGCACGTAGCTGTCCTCGGGGCCGGCGGCGACCATGTTGATGCGGCCGGCCTCCACCAGGCCCATGACCAGGCTCGTCGCCCCGAGATGGGTGATGCCGTGGGTGTCGTCCAGCACGTCGATGACGTCCTGGACGGTGCGGGCGTGGGCCAGTGCCGCCGTGGTGATCTGTACGACGCTCGTCTGCTGGCGGCGGAACTGGTCCTGGGCGGCCTGCTCACGGCGCGCCGCGCGCTCGCTCAGCTCCTGCGTGGCGTCCCGGACGATGCCGATGATCCGGCGGGGTCTGCCGGTACCGTCGCGGCGGATGTAGCCCTGCGTGTGGGTCCAGCGCAGGGAGCCCTCGCGGGTGCGGATACGGAAGTAGGCGCCGTAGTTCTCGCTGCCGTCCTTGAGCGCCTGGGAGACCAGGGTGTCCAGGCGTATGCCCTCGGCCGGAGGCACGCGTATGGCCAGGGTCCTCGGGTTCCCGTCGTACTCCTCGGGAAACACGTCGAAGACCTCGTGGGCCTGGGCGTCCATCTGGAACAGGCCCGTGTCCAGGTCCCAGTCGAAGCTGCCCATGCGGTTGAGCGCCAGGATCGGATCCGGGTGGGCGGGCCAGTCGTCCGGGAGTGACAGGGCGCTCGCTCCCCGATCAACCATGTGGCCACTTTGTCAGGATTTGCCGGATTATTCGACCGCGACTTACAGGGCGAGGGCTCCGGAGTCCATGGCCGAGCGGACGCTCAGGCGCCGGTCACGGCGGTCGCGGCGTCGAAGACGCTGTCCGAGGGGGTCGGGTCGTCGGGGATCAGGCCGCCGCCGTCCGGCGGATCGGGGCTTTCCGGGACGGTGTCGGGGCCGACCTCCTCACTCGATGTCGTCGGGTCCAGCGGGAAGGAGGGCTCGTCGGGGGTGCCGGTCTCCTCCGGTGAGGTGAGGTTTTCGCTGGTCGAGGGGTCCTCGGGGGTGGACTGGCCGGGAGTGATCGTTCCCGTCTCCGGGGAGATGCTCTCGTCCCAGGGGGTCAGGGTGCTTCCGGGATCCGTCGTGGGCGGAGCGGTGACGGTGGCCGTGGCGCAGTCCGCGGGTTCGTCCTGAGTACGGTCCGACGGGTCGGCCGGAGCGCTCCCGGTCTCGCCCGGAGTGACCGTCACGGTCGGTGTCACGCAGTGGGACGCCGTCTCGTCCGGGCGGGTGCCGTCCGGCCTCGGGTGACCGCCCGAGGCCGGGCCCTCGGGCTCCGGGGACCGTGTCCAGTCGTCCGGCCGCGGTACGGCGTGGTCGTGGCGGCCGTCGTCGCCGATCCGTCGCTCGATCCAGGTGTTGTTGACGATGTTGATGATCGTGATGTTGGTGATGACCGTGGACGCCGGGTTCACGACGACGACCTCGGCGGTCCGGTACCCGGACCAGGCCTGTCCGTGGGTGGCCGGGGACCGCCCGGACTCGACGGGCGGCTTCAGCGGGTTTCCGCAGGCGCAGCGGACACGCGGCACTCCCCGGTTGTCGACGAGTACGGCGGTGCCCGCCTGGAGGACCGACTGACGGCCGGTCGCCCGCTCACCGCTGAGGCCATGGTTCGTGACCCGTGTGTCGGCCCGCAGCACGACCGAGGTCAGGCCCCGCAGATAGCTCGGGAGCGAGGCCTGGGAAACGCCGGTGACCTGCGCGAAGGCGCGGGCCTTGGTCCGGTCCGCGGTGAGGAGGGCGACCTGCCGCCCGACGTCGCAGCTGCCGACGGAGGGGACGCCGCCGTAGAGGCCCGGCGTGGAGCCCGAGAGAGAGCGTACGGAGCCGCTGCCGGCGGGGGCCGGTTGCTGCGTTCGGGTGACGGGGGGCGGGGTCGCGGGGGAATCGGCGGTGGAGTCCGTGAAGGGAGCGTCGCCCCGAGCCGCGACGGGCTCCAGGAACAGCTCACCGCCGCCGGACGCCTGGTCCCTGTCCCCGTCGTCGTCGCCGCCGCACCCCGCGACGAGGAACGCCGCCGAGAGAGCGCAGGCCGTGACGAGGGTTCTGGCGGGTGTGTGCACCACGTTCTCCCGTCCATGCCGGGCAGTTCGTCCACCATTGTCAGCGTCACCCGCTTGGGTCACGCAAGCGGAGGCGGTCACCCGGCGTCACACTGGGAATGAGAGGAGCACGCCCGTCGTGGAGTGGTTCGTCGCACCCGAGTACTGGCTGAGCCGACTGGTCTTCCAGCGGGCGCTCGCCGTGCTGTACCTCGTCGCGTTCCTGGGCGCGGCGTTGCAGTTCCGTGCGCTGATCGGGGAGCGCGGGATGCTGCCGGTCCCCCGCTTCGTGGCACGGACGCCGTTCCGCCGGGCGCCGAGCGTGTTCCAACTTCGCTACTCGGACCGCTTCTTCGCCGCCTGGTGCTGGACGGGCTGCGCGGTGTCGGTGGCTCTGATCGCGGGCCTGGACTCTCAACTGCCGCTCTGGGGCGCCATGGTGCTGTGGCTCGTCCCGTGGGTGCTGTACCTGTCCGTCGTCAACGTCGGTCAGACCTGGTACTCGTTCGGCTGGGAGTCGCTGCTCCTGGAGGTCGGCTTCCTCGCCGTCTTCCTCGGCAACGACCAGGTGGCGCCGCCCATCGTCGTGCTCTTCCTGCTGCGCTGGGTGCTGTTCCGCGTCGAGTTCGGCGCCGGGCTGATCAAGATGCGGGGCGACGAGTGCTGGCGGAAGCTGACCTGCCTCGACCACCACCACGAGACCCAGCCGATGCCGGGCCCGCTCAGCTGGTTCTTCCACCACCTCCCGGGGCCCTTCCACCCCGTCGAGGTGGCCGCCAACCATGTCACCCAACTGGCGGTCCCCTTCCTGCTGTTCACCCCACAGCCGATCGCCACGGCCGCCGCCTCGCTGATGATCCTCACGCAGCTGTGGCTGATCCTGTCCGGCAACTTCTCCTGGCTGAACTGGATCACGATCGTGCTGGCCCTGTCGGCGGTCGAGTTCCCCGCCACCGCACCGGAGGTGTCCGGGACACCACTCTGGTACGAGGTCGTGGTCCTCGCCGTGGCCGCGGCGCTGCTGGCACTCGGCTACCACCCGGTCCGCAACATGCTCTCCCGGCACCAGGTCATGAACCGCTCCTTCGACCCGCTCCATCTGGTCAATACCTACGGAGCGTTCGGCAGTGTCAGCCGAGTGCGCCACGAGGTGATCATCGAGGGCACGACGGACGACCTGCCGCGGGAGGACTCGGACTGGCGGGAGTACGAGTTCAGGGGCAAGCCGGGCGATCCGCACCACTGGCCGCGCCAGTTCGCGCCGTACCATCTGCGGCTCGACTGGATGATGTGGTTCGCGGCGCTTTCCCCCGCGTACGCCGAGTCCTGGTTCGCGGGTCTCGTGGAGCGGCTGCTGGAGAACGACCGGGACACGCTACGGCTGCTGCGCCGCTCCCCGTTCCCCGCCGACTCGCCGCCCCGCTATGTCCGCGCGAGCCTCTACCGTTACCGCTACACGACCTGGCGCGAGCTGCGCGAGTCGGGCGCGTGCTGGCACCGGACGTACGTGCGCGAGTTCCTGCCGCCGACCCGGCTCGACTCGGTGGCTCAGAGGCGGTAGACGCGGGTGGCGGTGTCCGTGAAGACCTGCTCACGCTCATCTGCGCTGAGACCGGCGGTCAACTCCCGTGCGGCGTCGGCCACTTGGTCGTAGGTCGCCGCCAGGACGCACACCGGCCAGTCGGAGCCGAACATCAGGCGGTGCGGTCCGAAGGCGTCCAGGACGGTGTTCGCATACGGGCGCAGGTCGTCCGGCGTCCACTTCGCGGGGTCCGCCTCCGTCACCATGCCCGAGAGCTTGCACACCGTGTTGGGCCGGGCGGCCAGGGCGCGGACGTCGGATGCCCAGGGTTCGAGCTCGCCGGCGGCGATGGGCGGCTTGCCCGCATGGTCCAGTACGAAGGTGAGTTCGGGCAGCGCCGCCGCCACCTTGGCGCTGGAGGGCAGTTGGTGGGGCTGGACGATCAGGTCGT
Organism: Streptomyces sp. NPDC058470; assembly: GCF_042721055.1. NCBI lineage: Bacteria > Bacillati > Actinomycetota > Actinomycetes > Kitasatosporales > Streptomycetaceae > Streptomyces > Streptomyces sp. NPDC058470. The sequence continues at coordinate 36,417 of NZ_JBHXMF010000071.1, read as the reverse complement.
AGACGAGCCCCGCCTCCGCGAGGGCGACAAGTCCGCGCCGTACGTCCGGACGCAGCAGCCACTCGGGGTCGGGCTCCCCCTGGACCTGATGACGGATGCCCTTGAGGTACCGGCCGCCCGGCAACTCCCGCAGCCGCGCGAGCTCGTCGGCGACCTCGGGTGCGGTCAGATCGGTCCAGCCGACCACTCCCCCGATCAGCTCGCTCTCGGCCGCCAGGGCGAGGAACTCGGGGGTTTCCTCAGCCACGGTGATGGTCTGCACGAGGACCGTGCGGTCGACTCCGGCGGCCCGCGCTTCGGGTTCCAGGTCCGCGATGGTGAAGTTCCGGCGCAGGGGCTGGAGTTCGGGTCCGGTGATCCAGTCCTGGTCCCGTACGGAGAGGTCCCAGACGTGGTGGTGGGCGTCGACGGTCATGGCAGCTCCCATACGACAGGCAGGGCAGCCTTCGCACCCTCGCCCGAGTAGTCGTGTACGACGTCGAGGAGTTGCGTCATCCTGGCCTGCCAGGCGATGTTGACGGGCAGCTTCTCCAGTTCGGCGAGCATCCGGTCGTAGTCCTCGCACTCCAGGAGGTGGAAGAGGTCGGTGCCGCTGCGCCAGATCGTCCAGGAGGTGGCTCCTGCGGCCCGGATCGCCCTGGTCAGTTCGGCGGGGACCTTGCGATGGGCCGCTTCGTACTCGGCGACGCGGTCCGCGCGGACCTTGGTGTGCAGCGCGACTCTCATGACGGCTCCTGTACGGGTACGGGGGCGTCGCGGGGCAGCAGGTTCTCGGCGCGCAGTTCCTGCCAGAAGGCCGTCGGTACCGCGGTCGCGAACTGCTCGACGCAGTCGCGGACTTCGTGCGAAGAGCGGGCGCCGACGAGGACGCTCGCCACCGCCGGGTGCGCGGCGGGGAAGGCCAGGGCGGCGGCACGCAGGCTCGTGCCGTGCCGTTCGGCGATCGCCTTCAGCCGCAGGGCGCGGTCCAGCAACTCGGGTGGCGCGGCGGCGTAGTTGTAGGTTGCTCCCGGTTTCGGGTCCGCCAGCAGGCCGGAGTTGAAGGCGCCGCCGATGACGACGGACGTGCCGCGGTCCTGGGCGGCGGGTAGCAGGTCGGTGAGGGCGCGGTGGTCGAGCAGGGTGTACCGGCCGGCGCACAGGACCACGTCGACGTCCGTGTCGCGTACGAAGCGGGTCAGCATCTCGGTCTGGTTCATGCCCACGCCGATCGCGCCCAGCACACCTGCCGCACGCAGCTTCTCCAGGGCCGGGTAGGCCTCGCGGAAGGCCTGCTCGGCATGGTCGTCGGGGTCGTGGAGGTAGACGGCGTCCACGTGGTCGAGGCCGAGGCGTTCGAGGCTGGCGTCCAGGCTCCGCCGTACGCCGTCCGCGCTGAAGTCCCAGACACGATGGTGGGTGGCGGGCACGGCGAAGCCGTTGTCCAGGTCGTCGCCGCCGGCATCCCCGTCCGTTGGCTCCAGGAGGCGGCCCGCCTTGGTGGAGACGGTGTACTCGGCGCGTGGCCGGTCGCGCAGGGCCGCGCCGAGGCGTCGCTCGGCGAGGCCGATGCCGTAGTGCGGGGCCGTGTCGAAGTAGCGGATGCCGCCCGACCAGGCGGCGTCCACAGCCTCGTACGCCTGCTCGTCGCCCACGGCGGTGAACAGGTTGCCGATGGCGGCGGCGCCGAAGGCCAGGGGGCTGACCTCGACGCCGTTCTTCCCGAGCGTGCTCACCGGCCCGCCGGGCGCAGCCGCAGGCCCTGCATGCCGCCGTCGACGGCGAGTGAGGTGCCGGTGGTGGCGCCGGACAGCGGGCTCGCCAAGTAGGCGATGGCGCCCGCGACTTCGGCTGCCGAGACGAGGCGCCCTGAGGGCTGGCGGGCCTCCAGGGCGGCGCGTTCGGCGGCGGGGTCGGGGGCCGCGTCGAGGAGGCGGCTCACCCATGGGGTGTCCGCCGTGCCGGGGTTGACGCAGTTGACGCGGACGCCTTCGCGGAGGTGGTCGGCGGCCATCGCGAGGGTGAGGGAGAGGACGGCGCCCTTGGTGGCGGAGTACAGGGCGCGTTGCGGGAGTCCGGCGGTGGCGGCGATGGAGCAGGTGTTCACGATCGCCGCGTGCTCGGAGTCACGCAGGTGGGGCAGGGCCGCGCGGGTCGTACGGACGATGCCGACGACGTTGACGTCCAGGACGCGGTGCCACTGCTCGTCGTCGTTGTCCTCGACGGTGCCGGCGGCGCCGATGCCCGCGTTGTTGATCAGAATGTCGAGTCCGCCCAGCTCCGCGACGGCGGCGGCCACGGCCTCGCGTACGGAGGCGTCGACGGAGACATCGGCGCGGTAGCCGAGGAGCGGCTTCTCGACGGAGGACGGGTCCAGGTCGAGGACGGCGACCTGGGCGCCACGGGCGGCGAGCAGGTCGGCGGCGGCCCGGCCGATTCCGGAGGCGCCTCCTGTGACGAGTGCCTTGAGTCCTTCGAAGTCGGTCATGCCGCTGCTCCCTTCGGGTCGGTGAGTGACTGCTCGGCGAGGTCGGCGGCCCAGAAGGTGCCGTCGGGGAAGGTGAACTCCGCGATGGACTCGGGCCGCATGGTGGCCGAGAAGCCGGGTGCGGCGGGGGCCGCGTAGTGACCCTCGCGGATCACCACCGGGTCGAGGAAGTGGCCGTGCAGATGGTCGACGTACTCGATGACCCGGTCCTCGGTGGTGCCGGAGAGGGCCACGTAGTCGAACATCGAGAGGTGCTGGACGAGTTCGCACAGGCCGACGCCGCCCGCGTGCGGGCAGACCGGCACGCCGAACTTGGCGGCGAGCAGCAGGATGGCGAGGTTCTCGTTGACGCCGCCGACACGGGCCGCGTCGATCTGGAGGACGTCGATGGCGCCGGCCTGGAGGAGCTGCTTGAAGATGATGCGGTTCTGGACGTGCTCGCCGGTGGCGACCTTGACCGGTGCGACGGCCTTGCGGATGGCGGCGTGGCCGAGGACGTCGTCGGGGCTGGTGGGCTCCTCGATCCAGTAGGGCTCGAACTCGGTGAGGGCCTTCGTCCAGGCGATGGCCTCGTCGACATTCCAGCGCTGGTTGGCGTCGACCGCGATGCGGATGTCGGGGCCGACCACGGAACGGGCGACCCGGCAGCGGCGTATGTCGTCCGCCAGGTCGGCGCCGACCTTCAGCTTGATCTGGGTGAAGCCGTCGGCGACGGCCTGGGATGCGAGGCGGGTGAGCTTCTCGTCGCTGTAGCCGAGCCAGCCGGGTGAGGTGGTGTAGGCGGGGAAGCCGCGCTCGACGAGCCGGGCCTGGCGGTCCTCTGCGCCCTGTCTGGCGCGCCGCAGCAGGTCGAGCGCCTCCTCGGGGGTGAGCGCGTCCGTGATGTAGCGGAAGTCGACCTGACCCACCAGCCACTCGGGCTCGGCGTCGGCGAGCAGCTGCCACAGCGGCTTGCCCGCGCGCTTGGCCACCAGATCCCACACGGCGTTGACCACGGCGCCGATCGCCATGTGCATCACGCCCTTCTCGGGACCGAGCCAGCGCAGCTGGCTGTCGCCGATCAGGTCGCGGCCCAGCGAGCCCGGGTCGGCGCACAGCTCGTCGACGGACCGTCCGACCACATGCCCGCGCAGCGCGTCGATCGCGGCGACCTGGACATCGTTGCCCCGCCCGATGGTGAAGGTGAAACCGTGCCCCTCGATGCCGTCGGCCGCGTCGGTGCGCAGGACGACGTACGCCGCCGAATAGTCGGGGTCTGGGTTCATCGCGTCGGAGCCGTCGAGCTCGCGCGAGGTGGGGAAGCGGATGTCGTAGGTGTCGACCGCGGTGACGCGGGCGGGGATCGGGGACACGGAAGGCCTTTCGATCGGTGACAGGGGTCCTCGGTGACCGTGGGGGGGGCGGGGTGACCAAGTGGAGTGGGGTGCCCCTGCGGTGCGGGCTGTCAGTCCTGGGCGCGGCCCGTGGTCACACGGGCGATCATCAGGGCGACCAGGATGATTCCGCCGTAGATGGCCTGGATCCAGAAGGACGGCACCTGGGCGAGGGTGAGCAGGTTCTGTACGACGCCGAGGAGCAGGACGCCGGTCAGGGCGCCGAACATGGTGCCTTTGCCGCCGTCGAGGCTGATGCCGCCGATGACCGCGGCCGCGAACACGGTGAAGATCATGTTGTTGCCCTGGTTGGCGCTGATCGCCCCCACGTACCCGGTCTGCATGATTCCGCCGATGGCGGCGAGGACGCCCGCGACGACGAAGACGCCGAGCATCACGCGCTCGACGCGGATACCGGCCGCGCGGGCCGCGTCCGGGTTGCCGCCGATGGCGTACAGGGCGCGTCCGATGCGGTGGTACCTGAGGATCAGACCCGCGACGCCGAAGGCGACGGCAGCCAGCCACACCGACATCGGGATGCGCAGGAAGGTGGTGGTGGCCAGCGAGAAGAACGAGTCGGGCATCCCGAACAGCGTCTTGCCCTCGGTGGCGCCGACCAGCAGTCCGCGCAGGACGATCAGCATCGCGAGGGTGACGATGAAGGCGTTGAGCTTGAGCTTCACGACCAGGAGGCCGTTGAAGGCGCCGACGACCCCGCCCACCACGAGCATCGCGAGGATGGCGACCACGGCGGGGAACTCCGTGCCCCAGCCGGAGGACGCGACGGGCAGCACAAGGAGCGCGCCGACGGCCGGCGCTATACCGACGACCGACTCGAGCGACAGGTCGAACTTGCCGGTGATGAGGACGAGCGACTCGGCGAGCACCACCATCGCGAGCGCCGCCGAGGCGCCCAGGATGGAGATCAGATTGCGCTCGGTGAGGAAGGAGTCGTTGACGAACGCGCCGAGCACCAGGAGCAGCAACAGGGCTGGTACGAGGGCGAGTTCGCGAGCCCGGCGGAGCAGTACCGCCTTGGCGGCGCGGGGGTCGGGCACGCGTACGGGGGTGGCGGTCGAGGCCGACGGGGCCTTCGTGTCAGCCATGGTCCACTCCTTCGATGGAGGCGATGAGCTCGTGGTCGCGCCAGCCCGCCGGATGTTCGGCGACGACGCGGCCGTGGAAGAGGACGAGGACCCGGTCGCAGCGGCGCAGGTCGTCGAGTTCGTCGGAGACGACGAGGACCGCGGTGCCGTCCTCGCTGGCGCTGTCCACACGGGACAGCAGGGACTCCTTGGACTTCACGTCGACGCCCGCGGTGGGGTTGACGAGGACGAGAAGGCGGGGATCGGAGGCGAGGGCGCGGGCCATGACGACCTTCTGCGCGTTGCCTCCGGAGAGGTCGGACACGGGCTGGTCGGGGCCCTCGGTGTGGATGTCGAGGCGTTCGATCAGCTCGGTGGCGAAGCCGCGTTTGCGGTCGGTGCCGATGAAGCCGTAGCGGCCCAGGCGGTTCAGGACGGTCATGGTGGCGTTGTCACCGATGGTCATCCCGGAGACGAGGCCCTGCTCGTGCCGGTCGCGCGGGACAAAGCCGACGCCCGCCTTGAGCGTGGCCTGTACGTCACCGAACGGGAGCCGTTCGCCGTCGAGTTGAACGGTGCCGCCGGTCGGCGTGTGCAGTCCGGCGAACGACTCGGCCAGCTCGATCTTCCCGCTCCCGCTGGAGCCGGCGAGCCCGACGACCTCGCCGCGGCGGACGGTGAGATCGACGTTCTCGTACGCGTCCGAGGTGAGCCCCTTGGCGTCGAGGATGACCGGCGCCTGCTGGTCCGCCTTCCTGATCTGCACGGACTGTTCGGCGATCACCTCGCCCGCCATGGCCTCCACCAGCGCGGCGCGCGGCAGATCGGCCACCGGAGCGGTGGTGATCCAGCGAGCGTCGCGCAGGACGGTGACCGTCTGGCACACCTCGTACACCTCCTGGAGGTGGTGCGAGATGAACAGGAAGGTGACGCCGGATTCCTGGAGTGCGCGCATGCGGGTGAAGAGCCGCTCGATCTCGCGGTTGTCGAGCTGCGCGGTCGGCTCGTCCAGGACGATGAAGCGGGCGCCGAAGCTCAACGCCCGTGCGATCTCGACCATTTGGCGGTCCTCGACCTTGAGGTCGGCGGTCCGCGCGTCTGGGTCGACGTGCACGTCCCAGGTGTCCAGGACCTCCGCGGCCTCGGACTTCAGCCTGCGCCAGCTGATGAGGCCGCCGCGCCCGGTGGGCTGCCGGTTGATGAAGAGGTTCTCGGCGACCGTCAACTCGGGTACGACGGTGGGCTTCTGGTAGACGCAGGCCACCTTGCGGCGCCAGGCGTCACGGTCGGCGAGCGGGGGCGCCGGTTCGCCGTCGAAGCGGACCGTGCCCTCGTCGGCGGCCTGGAGGCCGGTGAGGATGGTGACGAGGGTCGACTTGCCCGCGCCGTTACGGCCGACGAGGGCGTGCGACTCACCGGGGAGCACGGTGAGTTGGCCGTCTTGGAGGGCGACGGTGGGGCCGTACCGCTTGGCCACCCCCCGTGCCTCCACCAGTGGTGTACTCATCAGACCGTGTTGCCCCAGAGCGAGGCGTCGTCCACGTTGTCCTTGGTCACCAGCGGCGCGGGCAGCTGGTCCTCAAGGATGCCGCTGGGCAGCTTGACGATCGTGGAGTCGTGGTCCGTCGGGCCCGGCTTGAACGTCTTGCCCTGCATCGCCGCCTTGATGTAGTACATGCCGTACTTGGCGTACAGGTCGGCGGGCTGCGAGACGGTGGCGTCTATCTCGCCCTTGCGGATCGCGTCGTACTCCTGCGGGATGCCGTCGTTCGAGACGATGGTGATGTGGCCCGCCTGGCCGACCGTCTTCAGCATTCCCTTGGACTTGAGGGTCTGCAGGGTGGGCGCGAGGTAGACGCCGCCGGCCTGCATGTAGATGCCCTTGATGTCCGGGTTGGCGTTCAGGAGGGTGTCCAGCTTGGAGGCCGCGGTGTCGGACTCCCACTTTGCCGGGATCTCCAGGACCGACAGCTTCGGGTACTTCTCCTTCACACAGGCGCGGAAGGCCTCCGAGCGGTCACGCCCGTTGACCGACGCCAGGTCGCCCATGATCTGGACGACCTTGCCGGACTTGACCTGCTCCCCGAGGTACTCGCAGGCCTTCTCGCCGTACGCCACGTTGTCGGCGCGTACGACCATGGCGACCTTGCCCTTCTCGGGCGCCACGTCGACGGCGACCACGGGGACGCCCTTGCGCTCGGCCTGGTCGAGGCCCGCGGCGATCGCGGCGCTGTCCAGGGGGGCCACGACGATGCCCTTCACGCCCTGGTTGAGCTGGTTGTTGATGTCGGTGATCTGCTGCGACGGGTCGCTGTTGGAGTTGACGGTCTTGAGCGCGTCCACGCCTTCGGACTTCGCCATCTTCGGCACGTAGTCGTTGTACGACTGCCAGAACGGCGAGGTCAGCAGGGGCAGGATCACCCCGACCTTGCCGTTGCCGTCGCCTCCTGCGTCGCCCGAGGCGACGTCGTCCTTGGTGCTTCCGCAAGCCGCGAGCACGAGGGTGGCGCACGCGGCCGCAGCCGCCGCACGCACCGCTCGCGACGAGATTCGCCTGTTCCGCACGGTTCTGCCGGCCATCTGACGGCTCCTCATTGAGCGAGATCGAGCAGGACGCGTGGCCGGAGAGTCCCTCTTCCAGCCGCCGCGACGAATATTTATCAGACCACTTCGGGGTCACAACACCCCCTGACGCCAAATTTTCCTTGTTTTCGGCCGTAGTGGTCCGACCACTTGCCTGGTTAGACTGCGGCGCACCCGGCAACAGGAGGTAGACGCGTGGACGAGCCCGCCCCGCAGAAGGGCACCGTGACGCAGCGCGCCATCGAGCGGATCAAGGCGATGATCGGCGAGGGCAAGCTGGAGCCGGGTCAGCGACTGCCGACCGAGCGCGATCTGGCCGCCCAGCTGGGCATGTCCCGCAGCTCGATGCGCGAGGCGATCCGCGCGCTCACCGTCCTCGGGGTGCTGGAGGCGCGGCACGGATCGGGTATCTACGTCACGCAGCTGGAGGCCGGGGACCTCCTGGAGACCTTCGGCGTGGTGGCCGATCTGTCCCGGGGGCCTCGCCTGGTCGAGCTCCTTGAGATCCGCCGGATCCTGGAGTCGACGGCGACCGCGCTGGCCGCGGCTCGGATCACCGCGGACCAGCTCGCCGACGTGGAGAAACACCTCGCGGCGATGAACGCGACGGACGACCCGGAGGAGATCCTCTCGCACGACCTCGCCTTCCATCGCGCCATCGCCGGCGCGGCCGGAAACGAGACGATGGCGGCCATACTGGAGGGCCTCTCCTCCCGCACCTTCCGCGCCCGGGTCTGGCGCGGCTACCAGGAGGAGGGTGCCTTCGAGCGCACCCGGCGCGAGCACGCGGCGATCCACCGGGCGCTCGTCGCGCACGACCCGGAGGCGGCCAGGGCGGCCGCCGCCGCGCACGTGGGCGAGGTGGAACAGTGGCTGCGGTCCCAGCTCACCTCGGAGCCGGAACCGCCCACGTCGGGCGAGCCGCGATGAGCACGGGCCACAACGGCTGAACCGCGCTCAGCACGGCCGCACCGGACGAACCTCGGTCACCACAGCCCACACCGGATGCCAGGAGTGCCAGGAGCTTCTCAGGCTCGCGTCAGCCGTAGCGTCACCAGCTCGAAGGCACGCAGGCGCAGGGTGATGCGGTCGCCGACCAGCTCGGGCACGGCAGCGTCCGCCAACGGGCGTTCCAGCAAGTCGGTCACCGTGACATCCGCGACCTCGAAGCCCGTCGTCAGCGTGGCGCTCGTACGGGCTCCGCGTGACTCGTGGAAGCGGACGATCACGTCACCGCTGCCGTCGTCGGCCAGCTTGAGCGCCGTGACGACGACGGCGTCCTGGTCGACGGTCACCAGCGGCGCGACCTCCTGGGAGCCGGTCACCCGTCGCTCCGGCAGGTTGATCCGCCAGCCCTCGCGCACCGCGTCCCCGATCGCCGCGCCCGCCACCAGCGCGTGCCGGAAACGGTGCACGCCCTGGTCCGTCTCGGGGTCGGGGAAGCGCGGGGCGCGGAGAAGCGAGACGCGCACGGTGGTGGTCGTCCCGGAGTCGGTGTCACGGACGGTGCGGGTCACGTCGTGCCCGTACGTCGAGTCGTTGACGAGCGCGACGCCCCACCCCGGTTCCTCGATGTGCACGAACCGATGGTTGCACGCCTCGAACTTGGCCGCCTCCCAGCTGGTGTTGGTGTGCGTGGGCCGGTAGAAGTGCCCGAAGTGGGTCTCGGACGCGTACCGCTCGGCGTGCACGTCGAGCGGGAAGGCGAGCTTCAGGAATTTCTCGGTCTCGTGCCAGTCGACCTCGGTGTCGATGCCGAGCCGCCGCTCGCCCGGCGCGAGCGACAGCACCTGGGTGACCCGCGACGCGCCGAAGGACCGGACGATCCGGACCGACACGCCGTCCGCGCCGGGCACGACCTCGTCGGCGTCGACCAGGTCGGTGACGGTGTTGCGGTAGAACTCGTCGACGTCCCAGGCGTCCCACATGTTCGGGAAGTCCGGGTGCAGTTGGAGCAGGTTCGCGGCCTGACCCGGCGCGACCGTCTCCCGGTCGGCCTCGATGTCGTACGCCGATACGACGAGCCCCTGTGCGTCGATGCCGACCCGCAGCAGCCCGTTGTCGAGGACGAACCCGCCGTTGACGCGGGGCGCGAGTGCGACGCTTCCGTCGATGGCCGGGGTCCGCGCGCCGCCCGCCGGAACGCCGTCGCGCAGATGCGGCGCCGAGTTGAAGACCAGATCGGCCGAGCCCTCGCCGGCCAGGGCTTGCTGGGCCGCGTCGATGATGCCGTTCAGCTCGCCGGCAAGACGCTCGTAGGTGGCGCGTGCCTCGCGGTGCACCCAGGCGATGGAGGAGCCGGGCAGGATGTCGTGGAACTGATGGAGCAGCACCGTCTTCCAGATGCGGTCCAACTCCTCGTACGGATAGGGGAATCCGGTCCGTACGGCCGCGGTCGCCGCCCACAGCTCGGCCTCGCGCAGGAGGTGTTCGCTGCGCCGGTTGCCCTGCTTGGTCTTCGCCTGGCTGGTGAGCGTGGCGCGGTGGAGTTCGAGGTACAACTCGCCGACCCAGACCGGGGCGTTGGGGTATTCGGCCTCCGCCTGCTTGAAGAACTCCTCGGGCGTCTCCCACACCACCGTGGCGGAGCCTTCGAGGTCCTTGAGCCGGGCCGCCTTGGCGATCATCTCCCGTGTGGTGCCGCCGCCTCCGTCACCCCAGCCGGTCGGGGCGAGGGAGTGCCGGGCGACGCCCTTGTCCTTGAAGTTGCTCGCCGCGTGGGCGATCTCGCTGCCCTTCATGGAGCAGTTGTAGGTGTCGACGGGCGGGAAGTGCGTGAAGATGCGGGTACCGTCGATGCCTTCCCACTGGAAGGTGTGGTGGGGGAACTTGTTGGTCTGGGACCAGGAGATCTTCTGGGTCAGCAACCACTTGGAGCCCGCCGCCTTGATGATCTGCGGCAGGCCTGCGGCAAAGCCGAAGGTGTCGGGCAGCCAGGCCTCGTCGTTCTCGATGCCGAACTCGTCGAGGAAGAACCGCTTGCCGTGCACGAACTGACGGGCCATCGCCTCCGAACCCGGCATGTTCGTGTCCGACTCGACCCACATGCCGCCCGCGGGCACGAACCGCCCCTCCGCGACCGCCTTCTTGACCTTCGCCCACACCTCGGGCCGGTGCTCCTTCACCCAGGCCCACTGCTGGGCCTGCGACATGGCGAAGACGAAGTCCGGTTCGTCCTCGATGAGCGCGGTCATGTTGGACGTCGTCCGGGCCACCTTGCGGACCGTCTCGCGCAGCGGCCACAGCCACGCCGAGTCGATGTGCGCGTGCCCGACGGCGCTGATCCGGTGCGCGGACGGCACGGCGGGCTCGGCCAGCACCCCGGCCAGCCGTGAACGTGCCGCTTCCGCCGTGCCGTTGACGTCCTGGAGATCGACGGCGTCCAGCGCCCGCTCCACGGCCCGCAGGATGTCCCAGCGCCGCGCGGACTCCACCGGCAGCTCGGCCATCAGCTCGCCGAGCACCTCCAGGTCGAGGACGAGGTGCCACACGTTCTCGTCGAAGACCGCAAGGTCCATGCGCTCCAGCTTGTACTGGGGTTCACTGCCCGCCGTCTCCTTGTCGCCCAACTGGGTCGGCAGGAAGGGGTGGTAGTCGAGGATGACCGGGTTGGAGGCAGCCTCGATGTGCAGCCGGACCTCCTCGCCGCCCTCGACGGCGGCGCCGACCCGGACCCACTGGTTGCGTGGGTTGAGACCCTTCACCGGCGTCCCGTCGGGCCGGTAGACGAGCCCCTCGCACTGGAAGCCCGGCATGTTCTCGTCGAAGCCGAGGTCCAGCAGGGCCTCCACGGCCTTGCCGGCCCACGCCGCCGGGACGGTCCCGGTGACGCGGAACCAACTGGTGCCCCACGGAACACCCCAGCGCGCGCCCACCTCGATCGGCTCCGTGGTGGCCGCGAGTCCCTCGGCCACCGGCACCGGCTCGCCGGGCGCGTGCCACACCGCGACCTCGAGCGGGACGGACTCGGGATACACGGCGGGACGGATGCGCTCGTCGAGAACGCGCTTGAGGCGGGCTTCGACCAGGGTGCGGTCGTCATGCATGAGAGTGCTCCGTGGGGTGAGGGTGGTGCCTGTTACCAGGTGTGGGTGGTCGTGGTGGGAGTCGAGACGGTGAACAGTTCCCCCACCGCACGCAGTTCGAACCGCGCCTCGGTCTCTCCCTGCTCGGGGACGAGACCGCCGACGTAGAACGCGCGCTGGCAGGTGCCACCGAGGAAGCGCCGGGTGCCGTCGGGGAGCGTCCGGTACAGCTCGTAGTGGCGTACGGGGCCGGGGGCGCCGTCCCAGGCGAAGCGCAGGTTGCCCGTGTCGGCGTCCGTGACGCGCAGGCCGGTGGGCTCGGCGGGGGTCACCACCTCGTCGCGCACCGCGAGCCCGCCCAGCCGCCAGCGCACCGGACCGCTGATCGCGGTGAGCCGGACGCCGATGGCACGTATCTCCCCCGAGAGTCCTGTCAGCTGCACGGTTGAAGTCTCCCAGCCGTCGCCCGTGCTCACGGGGAAGTACGTGTAAGGGGGCTCCCCTCCCGCCGTGTCCGGCTCGGCGGTGGCGACAGCCAGCTCGACCTGCACGCTTCCGGAGTCGACGCGGTGGGTCAGCTCGACCACCGTGTCCGCGCCCAGCGGCAACCGTGTCCCGTACAGGTCCAGTGTGGTCGGGGCGTCGAGGGCGCCGTCGACGAGGACACTGCTGCCGCCGCGCCAGGCGTCCGCGAAGTCGAAGGTGACGGCGGGGCGTTGGCCCGTGGTCCGCACCACCCAGCGGCGGGACGGCAGCCGGTCCTGGAGACCGAGGTGGTTCCAGGCCGCGTCCGAGACCGCCGCGCCGTCCTCGTACCACTTCAGGCCGTGGCCGGTGTTGAAGGCGGTCGCGAAGGGCATGGAGCTGACGGTCGAGCGGTCGGCGACGGAGACGGCCGGGGCACGCCAGGTGGCCGTGAGGTTGGGCTTGGAGGGGTCGAGGGTGGCGCCGGTCCAGAACAGGTCGTCCGAGGCGTGGAAGTCGCCGGGGGTGCGGCTCGCGGGCAGGTGGTTGCGGGTCCACTCGGGCCGGTAGAAGCCGATGGAGGTGATGTGGGCCGCGGTGGTCGGCACGATCGCGTTCCAGTTGACCGACTTGCTCGTGCCGCTGGCCTCCACGTCGACGCCCGCCCACAACTCGTAGCGGTTGCGCCCGAGTTGCCCTGCCAGCGTGCCCGACGAGGCCAGGGTGGTCTGCGACCAGCGGAAGTCGATGAACATGGAGTCGGCGGACTGGAAGAAGGTCTGGTTCTGGCTGTTGAGCGCGCCCTGCCAGCTCACCGAGCCGCCGACGGTCATCGAGTCGTACCAGGTGACCCGCTGTCCCTTCGCCGTGCCGAGCGCCTTGAGCTCCTTCAGGAAGCCGAGCATGTCGGTGGCGAGCGCGGCGTTACCGCCGCTCGTCTCGGCGTTGACGAACCAGCCGTCGAAGCCGTACGCCTCGGCGACCGCGACGAGTTGGGCGGCCAGCGGGTAGTGCCCGGTGGCGTCCTTCTGGACCAGGTCGCGGGTCCACTGGAGCTGTCCCCCGTAGGCGGCGGGCGGCAGAAAGACGTTGCCGAGGACGGGCACGCCGTGGCGGTGGGCCGCGTCGACGACGGGTGCGTTCGGGGCGAGGATCAGGCCCTCGCCCGACGAGCCGCCCCAGAAGATGAGTTCGTCGACGTACGCCCAGTGGGTGAGCGCGTAGTAGTCGGCGGTGGCCGCGCCCTGTGAGGGGTTGCTCGCCGTGGGGCCGAAGGAGACGAGGGACTGGATGCGGGCCTGGTCGGTGCGGGCGGTCGTGTTCGCCGGGGTGGGCGTGAAGCGCGCGGCGAGCGGCACGGAGGAGGCGTTGAACGCCAGGTCGGCGTCGGTCGCGGGGCTCCAGGTCTTGAGGCTGCGCCAGCTGATGCCGGTACCCGGGGTGCCCGCGGGCAGCGAGTCGGGGTACCAGTAGGAGGCGTACGGCTGGAGGTCGCGGGTGGCGGCGACGGCCGTGCCGGCGAGGCCGGGGACGAGTCCGGCGGCGACGCCGGCTCCGGCGAGCAGGACGGTGCGTCTACTGAGGTTCACGGTGTGCTCCGCGTGGGTCGTGGGGACGGGCTACTCGGTGACCTGATCGGGGGTGACGACTTCGGTGATGCCACGGGCCGCGAGGTGTTCCTTGTCGTCGGCGCGGCTCGCGAGAACGGCGGTGGGGCGGACCCCGCCGGCGGTCAGCCGGGCGAAGGCCTCGAAGACCTGCCCACCCGGAGCACAGACCGAACGGCCGCCCGGAGTGGTCTCGACCACTAGAGCCGTGGTCCGGGGTGCGGGTGCGTACACCCGCCGCTCCTCGATGATCCGCGCGAGGGTCTCACCGGCGGGCTTGGTCTTTCGGTCGTTGGTCAACAGGCCGAGGCTGTACTCGAGTTCGGGGAAATCGGCGAGGTCCCGGCTCACGTCGTGCGAGCACCACCAGGTGACTCCCCAGACGTCGGGGCAGTCGAGGGCGTTCGCGACGGTCGCCTCGGTGAACGCCGCCGCGTGCCCGGCCGGGATCAGCGGGGCGGGCGCGCCGACCTCCTGGAGCCACACCGGACGGCGCGGGTCGTCGGCCCACGCCTTGGACAGCTCGATGAGGTACGCGGCGTGGTGTTCGGTGGCGACGCCGGTCCGGCCGTGGCGCTGGGCCGTGCCGTTGAACACCCAGGAGTGCACCGCGGTGACCGCGCCGAGCCGCGCGGAGTGCTCGGGGGTGAACGGCTGGTCGTCCTGGTACCAGGCGGCGTCGTAGGAGGCGTGCAGATGCAGCTTGCCCGGCGCGCCTTCCTCGCAGGCGTCCAGCAGCCGCCGAAGCCAGGCCCCTGCCTGGTCCGGAGTGATGCGGTCCGGGTCGGGATGCGGTCCCGCCGCGAACTGGTTGACCTCGTTGCCGATCGTCATGCCGATGAAGTTCGGCCGGTCGGCGAGCGCGCCGGCGAGTACCCGCAGGTACTCGGCTTCCCCCTCGACCACCGCCGGGTCGGTGAAGATGTTCCGCCGATGCCAGGTCTGGGTCCACGCGGGCAGGAAGTCGAAGCTCGACAGGTGCCCCTGCAGACCGTCGACGTTGACGTCGAGTCCGCGCTCGGCGGCGGCGTCGGCGAGCGCGACGAGCTGCTCCACTGCCCGCGGGCGGATCAGGGTGCGGTTGGGCTGGAAGTAGGGCCACAGCGGGAACACCCGGATGTGGTCCAGGCCGAGCGCGGCGATCGAGTCCAGATCGGCGCGTACGGCGTCCAGGTCGAAGTCGAGCCAGTGGTGGAACCACCCGACACTCGGGGTGTAGTTGACGCCGAAGCGCACGGCAGCAGGCATGCGGGATCCTTGCGAATCGGATGGAGGGAAAGGTCCGGGGAGGTCCAGCCCCATGGACAGGGGAGGTCAGCCCTTGACCGCGCCCTCGCCGACCCCGCGGAAGAAGTACCGCTGGAGGCAGGCGAAGAGGGCGATCAGCGGTGCCACGGCGATGATCGTGCCCGCGGCGACGAGCCGTTCGTCGTTGGCGAAGGTGCCGTGCAGATAGTTGAGGCCGATGGTCAGGGTGAACTTCGACGGATCGCTGAGCACGATGAGCGGCCACAGGAAGTCGTCCCAGGCGCCCATGAAGGCGAAGATCGCGACGACGGCGAGGGTCCCCTTCACCGACGGCAGCGCGATCCGCAGGAACCGCTGCCAGGCGTTCGCGCCGTCGACGAAGGCCGCCTCCTCGATCTCGTACGGCAGGTTGAGGAAGGCGTTGCGCATCAGCAGGACGTTCATGGAGCTGACGCAGGCCGGCAGTACCACCCCGACGAGGGTGTTGTTCAGGCCGAGTTCCCGCATGGTGGTGAACTGGGCGATGATGATGCTCTCGGCGGGGACCAGCATCGCAAGGATGAAGACGAGGGTGGCCACCCGTCGGCCCCGGTAGCGCATCCGGGCCAGGGCGTACCCCGCGAGGGCCGAACCGACGCAGTTCGTCACGACGTTGGCGCCCGCGACCTTCAGCGAGTTGAAGGCGTAGTCCCAGACGGGGATGGTCTCGGCGACCCGGTCGTAGTTGTGGAGGGTCGGGTGGCTCGGCAGGAACTTGGGCGTCGCGCTGTAGATGTCCTCGGTCGGGCCCTTGAGCGAGGTGGACAGCTGCCACAGGAAAGGACCGACGGTGAGGGCGAGCACGGCGAGCAACAGCAGGTAGCGCAGGGCGAGTTCCCAGGCGCGTACGTGGCGGCCCTGCTCGTCGGTGACGCGTCGGCGGGGCTTGCGCGGGGCTTCCGGCCGCTCGGCCGGAGGTGCCTTCTCCAGCACACTCATGCGTCCTCCTTCCGGTCGGCGCGCAGCACGAGCAGCATCAGCGCGAGGGTGACGACGAAGACGACGACGGAGATGGCGGAGGCGTAGCCGATGCGGCCGGTCAGACCGGTGCCGGTGCGCTGGACCAGCATGACGAGGGTGGTGTCCTCGCCCGCGGGCCCGCCGGCCGGGCCGGCCATCAGGTAGACCTCGGAGAAGACCTTGAAGGCGGAGACCGAGGAGAGCGCGCCGACCAGCACCATCGTGGAACGGACGGCGGGCACGGTGACCGTGAAGAAGCGGCGCACCGCACCCGCGCCGTCCACCATCGCGGCTTCATGCAGCTCGCGCGGCACATTGGCGAGCGCGGCCAGGTAAATGATCATGTAGTAGCCGAGGCCCCGCCACACCGTGACGGCCATGGCGCTCAGCAGAAGCAGCCACTGGTCGCTGAGGAAGCCGACCTTGCCGACCCCGATCGCCTCCAACAGCGAGTTCACCAGGCCACGTTCGTCGAGCAGCCACACCCAGATGAGCCCGACCACGACGATCGAGGCGACCACCGGGGTGTAGAAGGCCGACCGGAAGAAGGCGATGCCGGGGATGTTCTTCTGGACCAGCAGGGCCAGCAGCAGCGGCAGCAGGACGAGCGCGGGGACGACCCCGAGGACGTACAGCGTGCTGTTGCGCAGCCCGATCCAGAACATGTCGTCGTGCAGCAGCTCCCGGAAGTTGGCCAGGCCCACGAACTCGCCGGGGATCAGGGTCCGGCGGTCGGTGAAGGAGTTGACCAGGGTGGAGACGAACGGGTACAGGATGAAGATGCCGATGATCAGCATGCCGGGGGCGGCGAACAGCCACGGGCTCGTAGGCAGCTGGCGCCTCACCCGCGTACTGCGCCGGGCTCCACCGGAGACGGTGGAAGAGCTCGCCATAACCGGTCAGCCCTGCTGTTCGAGCAGCTTGTCGCAGGCCTCGACAGCGTTGTCGAGAGCTTCCTTCGGGCTCTCCTTCCCCTGGAGCGCCTTGGCGACCTCGTTGCGCAGCTCGGTCTTCATCTGCTCGCTGAACAGAACCGGCGTGTAATTCACCGCGTTCTTCAGGGACTTGGCCGCGGCCACCCGCACCCGCGTGACGTCGGTCCCGTCCTCCTCGGTGAAGTACGGGTCTTCCAGCGAGCCCGCGGTGCTCGGGAAGATCGCCACCTGCTTCGCGAACGACATCTGGTTCTGCGCGTCGGTGACGAAGTGCGCGAAGGCGACCGCGGCCGGGGTGTGCTTGGTCTGCGAGTTGACCATCACACCCATCACGTACATGTTCACCTTGCCGGTGCTGGTGATCTGGTCCGTGATGCCGATGTTCTTGTACAGGTTCGGCGCCTGCGTCTTGAAGTTCTCCAGGTCCAGGGCGCTGCCCGGGTTCATGGCGACGGCTCCGGTGAGGAACTTCTTGCCGGACGACTCCCCGGTCGCGGTCAGCGCCTGCGAGTCCAGCGCCTTGGCGTCGTACAACTCCTTGTACTTGGTGAGGAGTTCGATGCCCTTGGCGTCGTTGAAGGCGAAACCGGTGCCTTCCTTGTTCATCAGCTCGACGCCGTAGCGGCCGAAGTCCTCGATGGTGGGCACGTTGGCGAGCGTGGCCACCTTGCCATCGCTCTTCTGGGCCAGCTCCAGGGCGTCGCTGAAGAGTTCGTCGTACGTCGTCGGGGGCTCGTCGGGGTCGAGCCCGGCCTCCTCGAAGAGCGACTTGTTGTAGAAGAGCGGGCCGGTGTTGAGGTACCAGGGGAAGGCGTACGTCCCGGTCATGCCCGGTATCTGGTGGCTGGCCCAAGCGCCTTCGAGGTACTCCTTCTTGTACTTCGAGGCGGCCTTGTCTAGGTCGAGCGCGAACCCGGCCTTGGCGAGCGGTGCGACGAGGTCGGGCGAGACGTTCACGACGTCGGGCAGGGTGCCGCCGGCCGCGTCCGCGCTGATCTTGTCGGCGTAGCCCTCCGCGGGCTGGTCGATCCACTTCACGTTCGTGTCCGGGTACTGCTTCTCGAAGTCGGCGATCACGCCCTCGAAGTACGTCTTGAAGTTGGCCTGGAGGTTCCAGGTCTGGAAGGTGATGTCGCCCTCGACCTTGCCGGAGGCGTCCGTGGAGCCGCCCCCGTCGTCCCCGGAGCCGCAGGCGCTCAGCGGCAGGACGAGGGCGATGGCGGCAGCGGCGAGTGCTCTGCGAGATGTGCGCACGGTGACCGGGCTCCTCTGCGGCAGGATGGGCGAACAGTGCCGGGGCAGACCTTGCAGGCAACTCGCCGAGCAAGTCAATGGATTGACGCGAGCTAAATTTATTAGTAGCGCAACAGAGCAGGTCAGAGCCGTGTGACCCACCTCTTGCTATCGATCACTAATGCGCTTTAGATTGCATCAGCTCAAGCGCATTAGTACACGGCCTCGGATGACTCCGGAAGAGGGTCCTGAAAGAACGGGGAGCAAGGGTGCCAGCCAAGCGGTCTCCGGCACGCCGGCCGACGATGAAGGACATCGCGCGCCGCGCCGGAGTCTCCGAGAGCGCGGTCTCCTTCGCGCTCAACGACCGGCCCGGTGTCTCCGAGATCACCCGCGACCGGGTCCGCCGGGTCGCCGAACAGCTGGGCTGGCGACCGAGTACGGCGGCACGCGCGCTGTCCGGGGAGGGCGCGGCCACGGTCGGTTTCGTGCTGGCGCGGCCCGCGGACACCCTCGGCGTGGACTCCTTCTTCCTCCAGCTCGTCTCCGGCATCCAGGAAGTGCTGGCGGAGCGTCATCTCGGCCTGCTCTTCCAGGTGGTGGAGGACGTGGCCGCCGAGTGCGCGGTCTACCGGCGCTGGTGGGCCGAGCACCGGGTCGACGGGGTGCTGGTCGTCGACCCGCGCGTCGACGATCCGCGTCCGGACCTCCTGGACGAACTGGGCCTGCCCGCCGTGGTCATCGGCGGGGTGCCGGACGCCCGGCACCCCGGCCTTTCCACCGTCTGGGCCGACGACGCGGCCGCGATGGCCGCGGTCGTGGACGAGCTGTACGCGCTCGGCCACCGCCGGATCGTGCACATCGCGGGGCTGCCCGGCCTCGCCCACACCGAGCGCCGGATCCGTACCCTGCACGCCGAGGCCGAGCGCCGGGGGCTGACCGAGGTCCGTTCCGTGCCCACGGACTACTCGGACACGGAGAGCACCGCCGTCACCCGCCGTGTCCTGGAGAGCGGCACCCCGCCGACCGCGCTGGTCTACGACAACGACGTGATGGCCGTCGCCGGGGTCGCCGCCGCCACCGAGCTGGGCTTCTCCGTGCCGGGCGACGTCTCGGTCGTGGCCTGGGAGGACTCCGCGCTGTGCCGCATGGTCAAGCCGTGGTTGTCCGCGCTCTCCCGCGACACCGTGGAGTTCGGCCGCACGGCCGCGCAGGAGCTGACCGCGCTGCTTGATGGCGGTCCGGCACGGACCGTGCAGGTGCCGGTGCCGCGACTGATCGAGCGGGACAGCACGGGACCCCGCGGGAAATGAAGAGGGCGGACGTCACCCCGGACGCCCGCCCACGAACGTCAGCTCTGCCATTCCACCTTGAACACCCACACATGCTGCCCGGCCTTACGGGCGGCCTCCGGCACGTCGATCACCAGCGACCCGTTGCCGGCCGTCCAGGTCAGCGGCCGGTCGTGGCCGAGCATGGTGACCTTGTCCCCGCTGCGGATCGGTACCGGCGCCTCGACGGTCAGCTTGCTGCCGGGTGCGGTCAGCGAGTGGATGTAGAAGGCCTTGTTCTGCTTGACCGTGAAGCGCAGGTCCGCGCCGAGTTCCGCCATCCGCGACCAGTACGTCGTGTCGTAGATCGCCTCGCCGTTGGTCTTCAGCCATCGGCCGGTCTCGCGCAGCCGGGTCTCCATGATCTCCGGGATGGTCCCGTCGGCGCGCGGGCCGATGTCGAGGAGGAAGTTGCCGTTCTTGGAGACGATGTCGACGAGGCTCCGCACGACCTCCTCGGTGGTCATGTAGGCGTCGTCCGGGGTCGCCTGGTTGTAGCCGTAGCTGCGCGGGTCCAGGCCGCGGCTGGACTCCCATTTGGCGACGACGGTGTTCTCGTACGTCGTGTACTCGGGGGTGGTGAAGTCGTGGAAGCCGATCCCCGAACGGTCGTTGACCGTCACCTCGTACGGCTTGTGCCGGTTCTTCCCGTGGTTGAAGTACTCGGCGAGCACCTCGACGCTGTCGTTCGCGCCGCCGATGTCGCACCAGATCAGGGCAGGGTCGTAGCCGTGGATCAGCTCCAGCATCTGCGGCGCCTGATAGCCCTTCACATAGTCCTTGCCCGCCGTGTATCCGGTGTACGGAAGCCGCTCCAGGGTGTACGGGTTGCGCGGGGCATGGCCCATCCACGGGTTGTCCGGGTTGAACCACTCGGGCATCGAGAAGTACAGGCCGCGCTTCAGCTCCGGCGTGAACTGCTTGGAGGCGTCGAGGAGTTCGCGGATCAGATCGCGCTTCGGGCCCATCTTCACGGAGTTGCGGTCGGCGAACTTGGTGTCCCACAGGGCGAAGCCCTCATGATGCTTCGAGGTCAGCACGTGGTACTCCGCGCCCGCGTCCCGGAACAGCTCCACCCACGCCCGCGGGTTGAACTTCTTCGCCGTGAACATCGGGATGAAGTCGTCGTACGCGAAGTCCTCGCCGTAGGTCTCCCGGTGGTAGGCGTACACCTCGTTGTCCGGGCTCTCCATGTGGTTCCAGTACCACTCGGCGTACTGCTTGCCTACCGGCGACCAGGCGGGCACCGAGTACACGCCCCAGTGGATGAAGATGCCGAACTTGGCACGGTGGAACCAGTACGGCGCCTGATGTCCCGTCAGTGAGGCTGCCCTGGACGCCGGGGAGCTCGACCCGCGCCTGCTCACCCGGCGCACCCGCGTGCACGCCGCGGTGGGACGCCGCTTCCTCAACAGCGTCCGCAAGGGTGACCGCCGCGAGCAACTGCGCAGGCGTCTGGAGCCTTTCTTCGCCGAGCACGACGTGCTGATCACTCCTGCGCTGGCCCGGCGGGGTCCGGCAGCCGCGGCCTGGCACGAACGCGGTTGGCTGCGCAATCTGCTGGCCAACACCAACTACTCGCCGCTGACCCCGCCGTGGAACCTCACCGGTTGGCCCGCGATGTCGGTACCGTTCGGCACGCTGCCGGGCGGCGCCCCGTGCGCCGTACAACTGGTCGGACGCCCGGGTTCGGAGCTCGATCTGCTCGCCCTGGCGGGGCAGTTGGAGGAGCTGCATCCGTGGCGGCGTACGGCATCACTGGATTGAGTTACAACGCCCTGTACATGATATGCAGCCCCACCCGTCCGTGCCGGGGATGCTCGAACGCGTCCGGCACGGTGCCCAGGATGATGAAGCCGAGCGAAGTCCACAGCTTGACCGCCGGGTTGGTCTCCACGACGGCGTTGAACACCATGCCCCGGTAGCCGTCCGCCTTCGCTGCGACGAGGACGTGTTCGGCGAGGGCGCGGCCGATGCCCCGCCCGCCCTGCTCGGGGTCGACCATGAATCCGGCGTTGGCGATCCGGTCGGCGGGACCGGCGTAGTTGGCGGTGACGAAGGCCGAGCCGACGACGGCTCCGGTCAGGTCCTCGGCGACGTACACGCGCTTGCCCGGCGCCATCCACAGGGCGCGGGCCGCTTCCTCGGAGGTGTCCGGGTCCCAGGTGTAGGTCTCGCCCGCGGAGACGATCCGATGCCAGAAAGGCCAGATCCGCGGCCAGTCGTCGGCCGCGGCTTCTCTGATCAGCATGGGCGTGAGTCTGACACGCCCATGCTGTCAGGGTTCGCGATGGGTCCTGCCGGGGGATCGCGAGGGGTTCTGCCGGGGTCAGTCGACGCTGGGCAGGATGTGCGGCTCGGCGAGGTCGTCCTCGTAACCCGCCAGACGGATCGGGGCCGACCTGGCCCACACGTCGAGGCTGCCTAGCTTCTTCTCGGGCCGACGGCCCGCAACCTCAGTGAGTTCACTGGGGCGTTGATCGCGATTCTTCTCCGGTGTCACCGCGCACTCCTTATGTGTCGGGTCGCCCTTGAGACGCAGAGGACCAGTCAACTGCCGGCCGCGTGACGTCCGCTCGGGTCTGAGTCGAAAGCAGTTAGGACGCGGTGGCGCCGGTAACTCATGTGAGAGCAGGCCGTGGTGACCGGCTTGTCCCGTGACGGACCGTGGGTGTGGGTGGAACCCAGTAGGGCTGCCCGTCCGGTACAGACTAACCAAATGAGCGGGTGCCCGCTCTATGGGGCTGAAAACACGAGGTAACCGTCTCGCGTCATTCAGTGTCCGCCCAGCCCCGGTCTGCGGCGATTTGGAATATAACGACCTCTTCCCCGCCACCCATTCGGCTCAATACCGACTAGGGATGCAGGTCACCACAGGCCAGGCGATCACGGTCGGCACGGAAGACGGAACGCAGTTCAGATCCCGTTGGCCGGTTCGCAAGGAGGCCATGATCTGCTGACGATCCGCAACGGCTTTGCTCGCGGGAGGACTGACCCATGGAGCTGCGCAGCGTCGAGGAGCTGATGGATCTGCTGCACGCCTGCCGGGGGGCCTGGGACACCCCGGACCGCAGTGGCGACCCGGTCGATCTGCACGATCACGCCCTGCAGACCGCCGCGCTGCTGCGCCGCGGTCATCCCGCCGACAAGGAACTCCAGGTGGCGGGCCTGGTTCACGACATCGGGCAGCTGCTCAGGCCGGGCGACTACGCCGGTCACGCCGACCTCGCGGCCGAAGCGGTACAGCCACTCCTCGGCGAACGGGTCTCCCGTCTCGTACGGCTGCATGTGGCGGCGAAGCGCTATCTGGCCACGACTTCGCCGGGCCGCGGGCTGTCCGCCCAGAGCGCGCTGACCCTGACCGTGCAGGGCGGTGCGATGACCCCACTTGAAGCGGCCTCGTTCGAGCGTGATCCGTACGCCGAGGACGCGATCACGCTGCGACAGGCGGACGACGCGGGCAAGGTCGTCGGCCTCGACGCCGGAGTCATGGAGGACTGGCGCACGGTCCTGGAGCTGGTGGCGACATGGCACTCACGGCTGAAGGCAGAGGACCGGCCGACGACGCGGGGCCGGTGACCTCCCGACGGCACAGTGCCCTGACCATTCGACAGCACGGGGACGGTGGCCTCCCGACGGCTTACTGCTGAGGGCTGTTGACTGACGCCCCGTCATGAGACCACCTTGCCTCCGAGCGGCTCGGCGGCGTCGGGCTCGCGGGTTCCGTCGCCGACCCCCCTCATCTGCGGGAGCTGACCGAGCTGGCGCTGCCGGAGTTCGGGCGCATCGACGTCGTGGTGAATCACGCGGCGGCCAACGAGCCGTACGGCCCCCTCATGAAGGCGGACCCGGACCGCCGGCGCGAGGCGTTCACCGTCAATGTGGAGGACCGCTGCGGCCGGTGCGGGTGCGCCTGGCAGGCGTGGATGAGAGGGCACGGCGGCTCGGTCGTGACCATCTGCACGGAGGGTGCCTGGCACGTCGGCCCCGACGTGGGCGCGTACGGCACCAGCAAGGCCGCCCTGCTCCACCTCACCCAGCAGCTCGCGGGCGAGCCGGCCCCCGGGGCGCGGGTCCACTCGGTCTCTCCCGGACTCGTCCGTACGGAGAGGGCCCGCTTCGTGTGGGAGGACGCCGAGGACGAGCTCGGCGCCGGCCTCCCGCTGGGCCGCATCGGCCAGCCCGAGGACATCGCCCAGGCGGTGACATGGCCGGCCTCGGACGCGGCCGACTGGATCACCGGTGCCGACCTGCTGGTCGACGGAGGGACACGGGTCAGGGCCGCCTACGCCGACTCCCCCGGGCCATGCGGTCCACGAGCGGCTGAGGACACGGGCGCCGGGCGCCTTGGGAACGCGCGGACTCGACAGGACAAAGGCCGTGACCGCGCGTTGAATGGTGACCATGGGTGTTCGGCGTCAGGCGAGACCCCACAGGTGGACGGCGCTCATCGCAGCGGCTGTGGCCTCCCTGTTCTCGGCGAGCTACGCGGCCTCCGGATCCGCCGCGGCAGCGGACGCACCACCGCCTCAGCCGCCCCCGCAGCTCACGCAGGCGAAGGTGGACGACGCCGTCGACGCTCTCGACCGCGTCATCCAGGACGGCATGAGGAAGACCGGCGTCCCGGGCGTCGCCGTGGCCGTCGTTCACAAGGACAAGGTCGTCTATCTGAAGG
Source organism: Streptomyces sp. NPDC058470 (assembly GCF_042721055.1). Taxonomy (NCBI): domain Bacteria; kingdom Bacillati; phylum Actinomycetota; class Actinomycetes; order Kitasatosporales; family Streptomycetaceae; genus Streptomyces; species Streptomyces sp. NPDC058470. The sequence continues at coordinate 12,391 of NZ_JBHXMF010000071.1, read as the reverse complement.
GCTTCGGCGAGCGGCGGGTCGGACAGTCCGGAGCCGTCGGCCCGGACACCGTCTTCGAGCTGGCGTCGCTGTCCAAGCCGCTGGCCTCGACCGTGGTCGCGGGCGCCGTCGGCGACAAGACCATCGGCTGGGACGACCCGGTGGCCGGGCAGCTGCCGCGCTTCGCGCTCAAGGATCCCTGGGTCACCGACCACGTCACCGTCGCGGACCTCTTCTCGCACCGCAGCGGCCTGCCCGACCACTCCGGAGACCTCCTCGAAGACCTCGGCTTCGACCGGACGTACATCCTGGAGCATCTGAAGTACGAGCCGCTCTCCCCCTTCCGCGCGAGTTACGCGTACACCAACTTCGGAGTCACCGCCGCGGGGCAGGCCGTCGCGAACGCGAACGACACCACCTGGGAGAAGCTCGCCGAGGACACCCTCTACGACCCCGCCGGCATGAACTCCACCAGCTCCCGCTTCACCGACTACGACCAGGCCAAGGACAAGGCAGTCACGCACGTGAAGGGCGCGGACGGCTCCTGGGAGGCCAAGTCCGTCCGTGACGCCGACGCCCAGTCGCCCGCGGGCGGTGCGAGTTCCACGGCCCGCGACATGGCCACCTGGATGCGGCTGCAACTCGCGAACGGCAAGCTCGGCGGCGAGCAGATCATCCCCGCCGACCCGCTGGAGCGCACCCACCTGCCCGAGATCGCCAGCACCCCGCCGCGTGCCCCGGCGGGCCGCACCGGCTTCTACGGCCTCGGCTGGAACGTCAGCTACGACGACCAGGGCCGGCTGCGCCTCAGCCATTCCGGCGCCTTCGCCCTCGGCGCGAACACCAACGTGTCGTTGCTGCCCGGCGAGCAGCTCGGCATCGTGGTGCTCACCAACGGAGCGCCCGTGGGACTCGCCGACTCGGTCGCGCTCGACTTCTTCGACACGGCCCAGTACGGCAGGCCGACGACCGACTGGCTCACCCTGGCCGCACAGCTCTACCAGCAGCAGGAAGAGGCGGGCCGCTCCCCCACCGACTACACCAAGCCCCCGGCGAACGCGGCCGGCGCCCGGTCCGACGACACCTACACGGGCACCTACGACAACGACTTCTACGGTCCGCTCACCGTCGCGGCCGCGAAGAGCGGTGAACTGACGATGAGTCTCGGCCCCGAGCCGATGACGTTCCGGCTCACGCACTTCGACGGCGACACGTTCTCCTTCGAGACGGTCGGCGAGAACGCGACCGGCCTGTCGGGAGTCACCTTCAAGGGCGCCTCGAACGGCGCGAAGGCGGGGAAGGTGACCGTCGAGGCGTTCGACGAGAACGGCCTGGGCACCTTCACCCGCCCCTGAAGCGGCCGTCAGATCACCACTTGCCGGGCGCGTAGTCCTTCATGAAGACGCCGTACAGGTCCTCGCCCTGCTCGCCGCGGACGATCGGGTCGTACACGCGGGCGGCGCCGTCGATGAGGTCGAGCGGGGCGTGGAAGCCCGCGTCGGCGAGGCGCATCTTGTCGGGATGCGGGCGCTCGTCGGTGATCCAGCCGGTGTCGACGGCGGTCATCAGGATGCGGTCCTTCTCGAACATCTCCTGGGCGCTGGTGCGCGTGAGCATGTTCAGGGCGGCCTTGGCCATGTTGGTGTGCGGGTGGCCCGCGCCCTTGTAGCCGCGGTTGAAGACGCCCTCCATGGCGGAGACGTTCACGATGTACGTGCGGTTGGCGTCAGCCGCGGACATCGCCCCGCGCAGGCGGCTGATGAGGATGAACGGCGCGGTGGAGTTGCAGAGCTGGACCTCCAGGAGCTCGACCGGCGTGACCTCCTCGACGGACTGGATCCAGCTGTTGGTGTCGTGCAGGTCGGGGACGAGCCCGCCCGCGTCGATCGCCGTACCGGCCGCGATCCGTTCCAGGGACGCCGAGCCGGACACCAGAGCCAGGTCGGTGACCTCCTTCGCGGTCAGCGCACCCCCTCCGGCGACCGGGAGCGCTGCCACGGCGCCCGAGCCGAAGGTGCCGATCACCTCGGCGGGCGGCAGCTCACCGGCGGGCAGCGGGCCCGACTCGGCGGCGAGCAGCTCGCTGTAGGCGCCGGGCGAGCGACGTACGGTCTGGGCCGCGTTGTTGATCAGGATGTCGAGCGGGCCCTCGGCGGCCACCGACTCGGCGAGCGCGACGACCTGGGCGGGGTCGCGCAGGTCGAGGCCGACGATCTTCAGTCGGCCGATCCACTCGTCGCTGTCGGGCATGGCCTTGAAGCGGCGGATCGCGTCGTTCGGGAAGCGCGTGGTGATCGTGGTGTGCGCGCCGTCGCGCAGCAGCCGCAGCGCGATGTACATGCCGATCTTGGCGCGGCCGCCGGTGAGCAGTGCGCGCCTGCCGCTGAGGTCGGTGCGGGCTTCGCGGCGGGAGCGGTTCTCGGCCGCGCACTCCTGGCAGAGCTGGTGGTAGAAGTAGTCGACCTCGACGTACCGCTTCTTGCAGATGTAGCAGGAGCGCGGGCGCTGGAGTATCCCCGCGATCTCACCGGCGTCGGTCACGGACGAGGGCAGGATGCCTTCCGTCTCGTCGTCGATGCGCTGGGCGGAGCCGGTGGCCGTGGACTCCGTGACCGACTTGTCGTGGGCGGTCTTGGCGGCCCGGCGGTCCTGGCGGCGGCGCTGCTTGACCGTGCGGTAGACGCCCGCGGTGGCGCGGCGGACGGCGATGGCGTCGGGGTGGTCGACGTCGATCTTGTCGAGTTCGTCGAGCACGCCGAGGCAGACGGCCAGCCGTTCCGGGTCGATGCCGGGCCCGTATGACGCCTCCGCGACCTCTGCCGTGTGCACGGCGGGGGTCGCCGGGCTGTCCTCTGTCACCGTCATCGCCGTTGCCGTTCCTCGGGTTCTGCGCCGCGCTCGAACCGCGCTCGCTTTCGAAGGCGGAATTTTACGGAGCAATCGCGCGTGGACCAAACCCGCGATGATCACCGGCCTCCGCAGGGGGCGCGGGCGGCGCTTTCAGGGGGCGCAGGCGGCCTTCAGTGCCGCCACCTCCTCGGTCAGCGCACGGGCCAGCACGTCGAGGTCCGGCACGGCCTCCGCGTCGGCCACGAGCCCGTAGTGGACCTGCCCGCGGTACGTCGAGACGGCCACGGCGAGGGCCTGGCCGCGGGCCAGCGGGGCGAGCGGGAACACCTCGTTGAGGGGGCAGCCGCCGAGCTTCAGGCCGAGGCTGGGCAGCGGCACGCTGGTGACGAGGATGTCGAACAGCAGCCGTGCCGCCTGGCCGACGACGGGTCCGCCGATCCGGTGCCCGAGCGGCGGTACATGGTCGGCGAGCAGTGCGACGGCGCCCGCGCCCCGGTTGGGTCCGGCGTCCTTGTTGCGGTCCATGGCCGTGCGGACCGCGCGCAGCCGTGCGAGCGGGTCCGGGTCGTCGACCGGAAGCCTTATCAAGTAGCCGGAGAGCCGATTGCCCTGCGGGTGCGCGGTGCGCGGGCGGCGCTTGGAGACGGGGATCAGGGCACGCGGTACGACGCCCTCGCTGCTGTCGCCGCGCTCGTCGAGCCAGCGGCGCAGGGCGCCCGCGACGACGGCGATCAGGACGTCGTTGACGGTGCCGCCCACGGTCTTGCGGACGTGGTGCACGTCGTCGAGGTCGACGACCACGCCCGCGGTGCGGCGGGTGCCGGTGGGCTCCGAGGTGAGGGCGGGTGAGGACCGTACGTCCAGGGTCGCGCGGGCGACGGAGGCGCCGATGTCCAGTGCCCGGCCCACGTCGGAGAGGGCGCCACGGACCAGTCCCGGCAGTTTGCGGATGTCCGGGAAGAGCCCACGGGGCGGCTCGGCGCGACGTGGGCGGGGCTCCGGCAGGTCCACCGGGTCCATGATCGCGGCCGCGAGCATCAGCGCCCGCAGACCGTCGGCGAGCGCGTGATGGAACTTGAACAGCACGGCGAAGGACACACCGTCCTCGCCGGGCAGCACATGTGCCTCCCACGGCGGCCGGTCACGCACCAGCGGGCGTTCCATAAGACGGCCGGCGTCCACGTGGAAGTCGGCGGTCGGCGCGTGCAGCGTGACGTGGTCGAGCGGCTCGAAGTCGGGCGCGGGCTCGCGCGTCGCCCCGCCGAAGGCCGGCGGGAAGGTGAGCGGGAAGGCAAGCGGCTGCCACACGTCACGGATCCGCATGCGCAGCCCGGGAACTCCGGCCGCGCGGGCCGCGAGCAGCTCGGCGGCGTGCGCGCCCGCGGTGGGTGAGTGGGCCGCGAAGACCCCCAGGGCACCGAGGTGCATGGGGTGCTCGGCGGACTCGATGTTCCAGAACGCCAGGTCGAGTGGTGCGAGCAGGTCGGAGGTCAAAGGCTTGCTCTCGCGTCGACGACGGGTGAACAAGCAGTCAAACCCGGACAGGCGATTACGGTCAAGTACGATCAAGCTACGCTCAGTTAACTTCAGATTAAGTCCAGCCACCGGTCCCGCCCCTCGGGGAGGGGCGGGGCTCCTGTGACTTCGGCCAAACGGTCCCGCAGCCCGTGGTGCCCGCTCGGGACGCGTCACGGATCAGCGCCTCGCGCACGGTCCGGCCCTCACCCGCCCCACGTCCGGCTTCAGAATCTTGCGGTCATAGGTTCAGGAGCCCCGTTGGGCTCGCCGTCGACGTCCGAGATCCAAGCGGCCCTGGCGGGCACTCCGCCCACCAGGGCCGTCGTCACGGGGTTACGACACGTGCTGGCCCTTGCCCAGCGCGATCACTCCGCCCTTGGAAACCGTGTACAGCTCGGAGTCCCGCTCCGGGTTGACGCCGATCGTCGCGCCCGGCGGCACCTCGACGTTCTTGTCGAGGACCGCGCCACGCACGACGGCACCCCGCCCTATGTGGACGTTGTCGTGCAGGACCGAGCCCTGGACGACGGCTCCTGGGTCGACGACGACACCCGGCGAGAGCACCGACCTCGTGACCTGCCCGCGGATCAGGCAGCCCGCGCTGATGATCGACTCGCTGGCGATGCCCCCGGCGTTGAATCTCGCCGGCGACAACTGCCCGGAGTGGGTGTAGACGGGCCAGCTGCGGTTGAAGAGGTTGAAGGCGGGGCGTTCGGCGATCAGGTCCATGTGGGCGTCGAAGTACGCGTCGAGGGTGCCGACGTCGCGCCAGTAGCCCTGGTCCCGGGTGGTCTCGCCGGGTACGTGGTTGTCACTGAAGTCGTACAGCTGTGCCTCGCCCCGGTCGGTGAGCATGGGCAGGATCGAACCGCCCATGTCGTGCACGGAGTGCTCGTCCTCGGCGTCCCGCTGGAGCGCCTCGATCAGGGCCTTGGTGGTGAAGATGTAGTTGCCCATCGAGGCGAAGACGCGCTCGGGGTCGTCGGGCAGGCCGGGCGGGTCGGCGGGCTTCTCCAAGAAGCCCTGCACGGTCTGACCGTCCGAGCCGGGGCTGATGACCCCGAACGACGAGGACTCGGCGCGCGGCACCCGGATACCCGCCACGGTCACGCCCGCGCCGCCCTCGATGTGCTGAGCGAGCATCTGCCGCGGGTCCATCCGGTAGACGTGATCGGCGCCGAACACCGCTATGTAGTCGGGCCGTTCGTCGTGCACCAGGTTCAGGGACTGCAGGATCGCGTCCGCGCTGCCCAGGTACCAGCGCGGGCCGAGCCGCTGCTGGGCGGGGACGGGGGTGACGTAGTTGCCGAGCAGGCTCGACATCCGCCAGGTGGTGGTCACATGGCGGTCCAGCGAGTGCGACTTGTACTGCGTCAGGACGCAGATGCGCAGGACGTCGGCGTTGACGAGGTTGGACAGGACGAAGTCGACGAGGCGGTACGTGCCGCCGAAGGTGACCGCGGGTTTCGCGCGGTCCGCGGTGAGGGGCATGAGCCGTTTGCCCTCTCCACCCGCAAGTACGATTCCCAGCACCGAAGGTCCACCGCGCCGCATGCCGCCGCCCCTCTGAACACGGTCGGGCCACACTCTCCTCGCGGAGCCTGGCCCCTGTTGCTGAACTGCGCCTGTCCGATGGTTACCCCGCTTTGAGGACTTCTTCGTACAACTGGACGGTGCGCCTGGCGACCGCGTCCCAGCCGAACTCCCCCGCCGCACGCTCCCGTCCGGCCTCGCCCATCCGCCGGGCGGCCTCGGGGTCCGCGAGCACCGAGTCGAGAGCGAGTGCCAGATTGGCCTCGAAGTCCCCCTCGACCTGCACCAGGACGCCGGTCACGCCGTCCTCGACCACCTCGGGAATCCCGCCGACCCGGGACGCCACCACGGCCGTTCCGCAGGCCATCGCCTCCAGGTTGACGATGCCGAGCGGCTCGTACACCGAAGGGCAGGCGAAGACGGCGGCGTGGGTGAGGAGTTGGATCACGTCCGGGCGCGGCAGCATCTGCGGGATCCAGTGCACTCCTTCGCGTACGCGGCTCAGCTCCTGGAAGAGGTCACGGAACTCGCGGTCGATCTCCGGGGTGTCGGGGGCGCCCGCGCACAGCACCACCTGCACGGCCGGGTCGATGTCCCGGACCGCGCGCAGGAGGTGGGGCACGCCCTTCTGGCGGGTGATACGGCCGACGAAGAGGATGTACGGGCGGCCGGTGTCGATGCCGATGCGGTCGAGGACGTCCGTGCCGTGGTCCGCCTGGTAAAGGGCGGTGTCGATGCCGTTGTGCACGACGTGCACCTTGGCCGGGTCCAGGGCGGGGTAGCAGCTGAGGATGTCCTCGCGCATTGCGCCGGAGACGGCGACGACGGCGTCCGCCGCCTCGATGGCGGTGCGCTCGGCCCAGCTGGAGAGGGCGTAGCCGCCGCCGAGCTGCTCGGCCTTCCAGGGGCGCAGGGGCTCCAGTGAGTGGGCGGTCATGACGTGCGGGATGCCGTACAGGAGCTTGGCGAAGTGGCCCGCGAGGTTGGCGTACCAGGTGTGCGAGTGGACGAGTTCGCGGCCTTCGAGGGCGGCCGCGATGGAGAGGTCCACGGAGAAGGTGCGCAGGGCGTCGTTGGCACCGTCCAGCGCGGGCCAGGGACGATGGCGTACGACTCCGTTCGCGACGCCCTCGCCCCAGCAGTGCACGTCCAGCTCGGTGAGGGCGCGCAGCTCCCGGGCGAGGAACTCGACATGGACGCCCGCACCGCCGTACACGTCCGGCGGGTACTCCCTGGTCAGCAGTCCGACTCGCACTCAGAACCCCCGTCGTAGCGACTGGTGCCCTCATGGTCACTCACCTGGGGCGGATGGGGAAGAGCTCGGCTTCCCCAACGAGGCTTTCCCGCTCAGGGGTTTCATGAACGCGGCCGCCGTCAATGCTTTGGCGGTCGGGTGAAGCAGCAGTCGCCGCAGAGTCCCCCTGCCGGGACGCGGTAGTAGAGGCAGCAGCTGCGACGGCGGAGCGTGCTGGGATCAAGGGTGCCGGAGAGGTCGGAGTGGGCGAAGAGTTCGGCGGCGAGCGTGCGGGCTCGGTCACCCACCTCCGCACGGCCGTTGGCGTGTGCCCAACAGTCGAGCTGGCGCACGGCGCCGGCCAGGGCCGATCCCGCGTTGCCCCACAACAGGCCTGCGGAGATACGGCAGCGGGAGCGCAGGGCCGCCGCCAGCGGGACGAGGTGACCTTCTCGTACGACCGCGCCGATCGCCGTCGCGGGCAGGGGGCGCACCTCGGACAGCCACAGGTCGTCCGGAGCGCTGCCGTCCGGATCCCAGTGCAGCAGACGGGGATCGAGGTCGGGCAGGTGTCCGTACAGCGCGGCGGTGCCCAGCGCGACGGACCACAGGCGGGCGGCGAGGGCCTGGTACGCCACGGAAGCGGCGACCCGCGACTCGGGCGGCTGGATACTCTCCGTGACCTTATGAATCCGAAAAGTTACCGGATCCTCGTAAACATCTCCGTGGGTGTCGAGTCGGGGTGCCGCGTACGCCTGCGCGAGCGTGGGCAGCGGGCCTCGCGGTGGTACGCCGGTGCGTAGTACGAAGAAGCCGCCGAGCGGGCCGAGCGCCGCGAGTTGGGGGTCGAGGTCCACGAAGAGCAGTAGTACCAAGCCCCCTAGGGGTTTTCACCAGCGGGCTCGCCTCCCCTGTCGCCCACCTTGGGTATGACACGGGGCGATTCGTACTCCATCGGCAGTAGGACCCAATGACTGCTCAGGTACGACGACGCGAACAGTTTCGCGAGGCATCGTAGTCACCATGGAAGCCGACCGTTCGTGGCGCCGGGCACAGCGCCCCCGCCGTACGCAGAGGAGGGACTCATGAGCGCCCTCGCTTTGTCCGTGTTGCTCTCGTTCGTCTCCGCCGTCGCGTATGCCGGCGGAGCGATCGTGCAGGAGCAGGTCGCGGTGACCTCCCCCGAGCAGACGTACGCGCCGCTGCGCAGGCCGATCTGGTGGGCGGCGGTGGCGCTGAACGGCCTCGGCGGGCTGCTGCACGTGGTGGCCCTCGCCTACGGCCCGCTGAGCCTCGTGCAGCCGCTGGGCGCCCTGACCATCGTGTTCGCCCTTCCCATGGCGGCCCTGTTCGTCGGCCGCAAGGCCGGGGCGACCGCCTGGCGCGGCGCGATCATGGCCACGGTGGGCCTCGCGGGCCTGCTGTCACTGGTCGGCTCCTCGGATTCACACTCCCTGGGCAGCACCCAGCGCATCGTGCTGGCCGTGGTGACCGGCGGCGCGGTGGTGGCGCTGATGGTGGCGGGACGCGCCGCGCACCGGCATCCGGCCGTGCGCAGTGTGCTGCTCGCGGTCGCGGCGGGCATCGCCTTCGGTATGTCCTCGGTGTTCACGAAGACGGTGGCGGTCGACTGGACGAACCAGGTCTCACTGGCCGACCTCCCCAGCCTCGCCGTGATCGGTGTCTTCGCGACGGCCGGAATGCTGCTGTCGCAGGCCTCGTACAAGGGCGCCGGTCTCGCGGCGCCGCTCGCCACGCTGACGGTCGTGAACCCCGTCATGGCGGCAGCCGTCGGCATCACGATGTTCGGCGAAACCTTCCGCTACGGCACGACGGGCACCGTTCTCGCGCTGGGCTGCGGGGTCGTCGCGGCGGGTGGCCTGATCCTGCTCACGACGGAGCGGATCGGCGGTACACGGCGCGCGCCGGTATCAGCCGAGCTCGAGGACAGCTCGGCTGCTGTACCGATTGGGTCGATCCCGGTTCCAGCCGCCGCACTGACGACTGCCAAAACCACCAGCGAGCCGAAGGCCGGGGCGACGGTCGAGTCGACGGTCGAGTCGGCGGTCGAGTCGGCGGTCGCGGGGCTGCTCGCGGCGCTTCCCGACCAGCCCGCCGGTCCGGTCGGCGCGGCCCGCGAGGACGTTCTCGTGCGGGGTCCGCTGCCGGCCCCGGAGGAGACGGAGCCGTCGGACGAACTGCCGTACTACTCCGCCCTGTACGGCGCGCCCTACGTACCCCTGCCGTTCGTCAACCACCGCCGCACCCGAGTCAGATCCTGACTCCGCCCGCCCTCAAGTAGGCGACCGGGTCGACGTCCGTACCGAAGCCGGGCCCCGTCCGCACCTCGAAGTGCAGATGCGGGCCCGTGCTGTTGCCGGTGGACCCGGACCGCCCGATGCGCTGGCCGCCCGCCACGCTCTGGCCGGTCTTCACGGAGATCGCGGACAGGTGGGCGTACTGCGTGTAGCGGCCGTCGGCGTGCCGGACGACCACCTGGTAGCCGAAGGAGCCACCCCAGCCGGCGCTGACGACGCTGCCGGCCGCGACCGACTTCACGGAGGTGCCGGTGGGCACGGGGAAGTCGACGCCCGTGTGGTAGCCCTTCGACCAGGAGGATCCGGTGGCGTGGTAGGGCGTGCCGGTGGCGGCGTTCACGGGGGCGACGAGGGTGGCTGTCTTGGTGGCGGTCTTTTCGGAGGACGCCTTGTCCGTGGAGGGCTTCGGTGTCGCCGTGGACTTCGGCTTCGCCACGGGCTTCTTGGGCGTGGTGGCCGTCGAGGCGGAGGCGCCCTCGGTGCCCGTGTCGCGCAGGCTGAGCCGCTGCCCGGGGAGGATCAGATCGGGGTCGGAACCCACGGTCGTGCGGTTCGCGGTGTAGAGCTGCTGCCAGCCGCCCTTGACGTCCCGGGAGTCGGCGATGCCGGAGAGGGTGTCGCCGTGGACGACGGTGTACATCTCGGCGGTGCCCGCCCGCGACTGCGGCGTGGTCTGCGGCTTCACGTCCTGCACGGAGAGCTTGGCGCCCTGGGCACTCTTCGTACTCTGGGAGGTCGCCGGGGAAGGGCTGATGTCGGGGGTGTCGCCGCCCCTGGTGAGACCGGCGCGGACTGAGCACACCGGCCAGGCGCCGGGCCCCTGGCCCTTGAGCACCTTCTCCGCGATGGCTATCTGCTGGTCCTTGGTGGCCTGATCCGCACGCTGCGCGTAGACGCTGCCGCCGTACGACTCCCAGGTGGACTGGCTGAACTGCAGCCCGCCGTAGTAGCCGTTGCCGGTGTTGATGCTCCAGTTGCCGCTGGACTCGCAGGCCGCGACCTTGTTCCAGGTGCTCACGTCGGCCGCGTGGGCGACACTGGTTCCGACGAGCGGGAGCGCGATACCCGCGCCGCCTGCCGTGACGGTGAGGGAGGCGCGGTTGATCCTGTTCGGCTGATACCGGCGGTGCCGGCCGCGTATGGCCATGAAGGAGCCCCCTCGACATGCTCAGGAGCGGCAAAAGTAAGCGCTGCGAACAGGCCATGACAAGAGGGCAATCAGCCGTCCCAGCGCCTCAAGTGACCAGGAATCCACCCTGGTTGCGCGGACCACTGAGGCGAGTGGGCCCTTCGCCGCGTACAGAACACTGCCAAGTCAGGGTGCGCTGACGGCGAACCGACGCATTACGGTCTCGCCGGTCGATGACCGCTGTCTCGCCGATCGGGCGGGACGGCGTGACACAGCCCCGGCGGCGCGATACTGGCGGGCAGCACGGCATTACCGATTACAGCAGCTATGGGAGCCAACCGTATGAGCACTTCAGCCCAGATCGGCGTCACGGGTCTCGCGGTCATGGGGCGCAATCTCGCCCGCAACTTCGCGCGCAACGGCTATACCGTCGCGTTGCACAACCGCACCGTGGCAAAGACGAACGCGCTGGTGGAGGAGTTCGGCCACGAGGGCGAGTTCGTGGCGGCCGAGACCGCGAAGGAGTTCGTGGAGGCGCTGGAGCGTCCGCGCCGCCTGGTGATCATGGTGAAGGCGGGCGAGCCGACCGACGCGGTGATCCAGGAGTTCGCCCCGCTCCTGGAGCCCGGCGACATGATCATCGACGGCGGCAACGCCCACTTCGCGGACACCCGGCGCCGGGAGCACGACCTGCGCGAGCAGGGCATCCACTTCGTCGGCATGGGTGTCTCGGGAGGCGAGGAGGGCGCGCTGAACGGGCCGAGCATCATGCCGGGCGGTCCTGTCGAGTCGTACGACTCCCTCGGTCCGATGCTGGAGAAGATCTCCGCGAAGGCCGAGGACGGGGCGCCCTGTGTGACGCACGTCGGTCCGGACGGCGCCGGGCACTTCGTGAAGATGGTGCACAACGGCATCGAGTACGCGGACATGCAGCTGATCGGCGAGGCGTACCAACTGCTGCGTGATGTGGCCGGTTACTCCCCCGCGCAGATCGCGGACATCTTCCGCACCTGGAACACGGGCCGGCTCGACTCCTACCTGATCGAGATCACCGCCGAGGTCCTGTCGCACGTGGACGCGGCGACGGGGAAGCCGTTCGTCGACGTGGTGGTGGACCAGGCGGAGCAGAAGGGCACGGGCCGCTGGACCGTGCAGATCGCGCTGGACCTGGGCGTTCCGGTGTCCGGCATCGCGGAGGCCGTCTTCGCCCGCTCGATCTCGGGCCACGCGGCGCTGCGCGAGGCCTCGCGGGGTCTCGCAGGGCCCACGGCGACGGCGCTCGGCGAGGCGGAGGCCGCGGCCTTCGCCGACCGGGTGGAGCAGGCGCTGTACGCGTCGAAGATCGTGTCGTACACGCAGGGCTTCCACGAGGTCGCCGCGGGCAGCGACGAGTACGACTGGAACATCGACCTCGGTGCGGTCTCCGCCATCTGGCGCGGCGGCTGCATCATCCGCGCGGCCTTCCTGGACCGGATCCGCGCCGCGTACGACACCCGGGCCGACCTGCCGAGCCTGCTGTCCGACGAGACCTTCGCGCAGGAGATCGCCGCCGCGCAGGACGACTGGCGCGAGGTGCTGGTCGCCGCGACCCGCCAGGGCGTCCCCACGCCCGGTTTCGGCGCGGCTCTCGCCTACTACGACGCCCTGCGCGCCGAGCGCCTGCCCGCCGCCCTCACCCAGGGACAGCGGGACTTCTTCGGTGCGCACACCTACCGGCGCACGGACCGCGAGGGCTCGTTCCACACGCTGTGGGGCGGGGACCGGTCCGAGGTGGCCGGCTGAGCGAGGTCCGGGACGAAAGACCGGTGGCCCGGTGCGGAGGTTCCGCAC
>NZ_JBHXMF010000070.1:0-47377 GCF_042721055.1 Streptomyces sp. NPDC058470 | reverse complement strand
GGTGCGAACCGGGCGGGCCACCGCCGTTCCGCGTCGTACACCCCGTCGTACACCCCCACGAGCCGTCATCCGCAGATCGCATAGGTGAACGACGCGTGAATCAGTGATGCACGATCGGGCTAAGATAAGGAGCGAGATTGACATCAAAGTAAGAAAAAATGGGATTCTTTTCCCATGTGAACCATAGTCTCTAGGGGCAATACGTGAAGGCTCTCGTGCTCTCCGGGGGAGCGGGCACCCGCCTCCGCCCGATCACACACACCTCGGCCAAGCAGCTGGTGCCGGTCGCCAACAAGCCCGTGCTCTTCTACGGCCTTGAGGCGATCGCCGACGCCGGCGTCACCGAGGTCGGCATCGTCGTCGGGGACACCGCGGACGAGATCCGCGAGGCGGTCGGTGACGGTTCGCAGTTCGGGATCAAGGTCACCTACATCCCGCAGGACGCGCCGCTGGGCCTCGCCCACGCCGTGCTCATCGCCCAGGACTTCCTCGGTGACGACGACTTCGTCATGTACCTCGGCGACAACTTCATCGTCGGTGGCATCAGCGGCCTGGTGGAGGAGTTCAGGGCCGACCGGCCCGACGCGCAGATCCTGCTGACCAGGGTCCCCAACCCCACCTCCTTCGGTGTCGCCGAGCTCGACGGCAACGGCCTGGTGGTGGGCCTGGAGGAGAAGCCGAAGAAGCCCAAGAGTGATCTGGCGCTCGTCGGCGTGTACCTGTTCACCGCGGCCATACACGAGGCCGTCCGCTCCATCGAGCCCTCCTGGCGCGGCGAGCTGGAGATCACGCACGCCATCCAGTGGCTGATCGACGAGAAGCGTGACGTCCGCTCCACCACGATCTCCGGCTACTGGAAGGACACCGGCAACGTCACCGACATGCTGGAGGTCAACCGGTCGGTCCTGGAGACCGTGGAACCGCTGAACGCGGGCACGGTGGACGAGGACAGCGAGATCATCGGCCGGGTGCGCATCGAGGCGGGCGCTCGTGTCAGCGGCAGCCGGATCGTCGGACCCGTGATCATCGGAGCCGGCACGGTGGTGAGCGACGCGTACATCGGTCCTTTCACCTCCGTCTCCGAGGACTGCCGGATCGAGGACAGCGAGATCGAGTACTCCATCGTGCTGCGCGGCTCCTCCGTGACCGGCGTGCGCCGTGTCGAGGCCTCGCTGATCGGCCGCGATGTCGAGGTCACTCCCGCCCCCCGTAACCCCGCAGCCCACCGGCTCGTGCTCGGTGATCACAGCAAGGTGCAGATCTCTTCATGACGACCTCCTCTTCTCCCGCCCACCCGACTTCCTCTTCTCCCGCCCGCCCGACCCGGATTCTCGTGACCGGCGGCGCAGGTTTCATCGGCTCCCACTACGTCCGTACGCTGCTTGGCCCGCAGGGTCCCGGTGATGTCTCGATCACCGTCCTGGACAAGCTGACGTACGCGGGCAACCCGGCCAACCTCGACGAGGTGCGCGCGCACCCCGGATTCGCCTTCGTGCAGGGCGACATCTGCGACCCCGAGCTGGTCGGCAAGCTGATGGCCGAGCACGACGAGGTCGTGCACTTCGCCGCCGAGTCGCACGTCGACCGTTCCATCGACGGTGGCGCCGAGTTCGTCCGTACGAACGTGGTCGGTACCCACACGCTCATCGACGCGGCGCACCGGGCCGGCATCAAGACCTTCGTGCACATCTCCACCGACGAGGTCTACGGCTCGATCGACGAGGGCTCCTGGCCCGAGACGCATCCGCTGGAGCCCAACTCGCCCTACTCCTCGGCGAAGGCCTCCAGCGACCTGATCGCGCTGTCGTACCACCGCACCCACGGCCTGGACGTCCGCGTCACCCGTTGCTCGAACAACTACGGGCACCACCACTTCCCCGAGAAGGTCATCCCGCTCTTCGTCACCAACCTCCTCGACGGCAAGAAGGTCCCGCTGTACGGCGACGGCGGCAACGTCCGCGACTGGCTGCACATCGACGACCACGTCCAGGGCATCGACCTGGTCCGCACCAAGGGCCGCGCGGGCGAGGTCTACAACATCGGCGGCGGCACCGAGCTCTCGAACAAGGAGCTCACCGGGCTGCTGCTCGCCGCGTGCGGCGCCGACTGGGAGACCAGCGTCGAGTACGTCGAGGACCGCAAGGGCCACGACCGACGCTACTCGGTCGACTGCACGAAGATCCGCGAGGAGCTGGGCTACGTCCCGCGCAAGAGCTTCGAGCAGGGGCTGGCGGAGACGGTCCAGTGGTACCGCGAGAACCGCGCGTGGTGGGAGCCGCTGAAGGAGCGGGCGGCCCTGTGAGCGACACCCGAAGCTGGCTGGTGACCGGCGCGGGCGGGATGCTCGCACAGGATGTCCTGGCCCGGCTCGCGACCGCCGGCGTCCCGGCGGTCGCGGTCACCCGCACCGACCTGGACATCACCGACCCCGCCGCCGTACGGGCGGTCCTCGCGGAGCACCGCCCGGCCGTCGTGGTCAACTGCGCGGCCTGGACGGCTGTCGACGACGCGGAGACCCGCGAGGCCGACGCGCTGCGGATCAACGGCGACGGCGCGCGCCACCTCGCCGAGGCCTGCCGCGAGCAGGCCGCCGTACTCCTGCACGTCTCCACGGACTACGTCTTCCCCGGCGACGCCGAGAAGCCGTACGCCGAGGACGCCGCGACCGGCCCGCGCAGCGCGTACGGCCGTACCAAACTGGCCGGCGAGCAGGCGGTCCTCTCGACGCTTCCCGGCAACGGTTTCGTGGTCCGTACGGCCTGGTTGTACGGGGCGGGCGGCGGCAACTTCGTCCGCACGATGATCAAGCTGGAGGGCGTCAAGGACACCCTGGACGTCGTCGACGACCAGCGGGGCCAGCCGACCTGGACCGTCGACCTCGCCGACCGGCTGGTCCGCCTGGGCCGGGGCGCCCTCGCGGGCACCGCACCGGCGGGCGTCTACCACGGCACCAGCGGCGGCGAGACGACCTGGTTCGGCCTCACGCAGGAGATCTTCCGGCTTCTGGGCACCGACCCGGCGCGGGTCCGTCCGACGACCAGCGAGGCGTTCGTACGCCCTGCGCCGCGGCCCGCGTACAGCGTGCTGGGCCACGACCGGTGGGCGGCGGCGGGCATCGAGCCGGTCAGGGACTGGCGGGAAGCGCTGACGGAGGCGTTCCCGGCGCTGGTGGCGGCCGAGCGGAGCTGACCGGACGAACTGCGTGGCCGGGTCCTGCCTTGGGGCGGGACCCGGCCACTTTCCGTACAACCTAAGGCGCGGCTCGCTGGTCCGTGTCCCCATGAAGAGAAGGCAGATTGCAGGCGTCTTTCTGATTCTCCTGCTGTCCGCGTGCGGGACGGGCGGGACGGACGCGCCCGAGAAGACGGGCGGGAAGGACGCGGAGCAGGGACGGACGCACCGGGAGGCCGTGCGGTCGGACTTCGACGGGGACGGGTACGGGGATCTCGTGGTCGGCGACGGGTCGGGGACCGTCAACGGGATTGACTCCGCCGGATACGCGGTCGTTCTCCGCGGATCCTCGCAGGGCCCGGCCATCAAGGGGTCGCAGGTAGTCACTCAGGACGGGCTCGGGCTCGGCAAGGCAGGCGAGGGCGGTGGATTCGGATCCGACGGCAGGAGCGTGACCGCCGACCTCGATGGTGACGGGCGGGCCGACTTCGTCAGCCAGGCGGGCAACAACACGATCTTCGTCGTCTGGGGAAGCGCCGAGGGGCTTTCCGGAGCCGCCCGGCTCGCGGGTTCCGCACCTGTCGTCGGCGATTTCGACGGTGACGGGCAGGACGACCTCGTCATCACCGGGACCGAGGAGAACAGCGCACGAGTCCTCCTGGGGCCGTTCAGCCGCGCAGGCGCACCGCGCCGCACCGTCTCCCTCGACCTGACGCCGAGCGACCCGGAGAACCCCATCGCGAGGCCTTCCGCAGCCGGCGACGTGACGGGGGACGGCAAGGACGACCTCCTGGTCACCTGGTCCCACATCTACGCGGACGAGGCACCCGTCCCGCGCGCGACCCTCGTGTACCGCGGTGCCGCCGACGGGAAGCTGGTCAAGGGCCCGCGCCTGAAGGACGAGCACGGCAAGGACTTCTACGGCGAGACGCTCAGGACCGGGGACCTGAACAAGGACGGTTTCGCCGATGTCGTGGCAGGCCTCACCTGTGAGTCCATGGGCGAGCCCGTGCTCCCGGACGGTGGCAGTCGAGTGGCTGTCCTGTACGGGGGACCCTCCGGGCAGAGCGAGAAGCTGAAGCCTCTGCGGATCACCGAGAAGACAGCGGGCCTGCCCGTTCAAGGGCCCTTTTCCTCCTGCACATTCGGCTCCGGGGTGACGGTCGGTGACGTCCATGGCGACGGATACGCCGATGTGGCGTTCTCGGTCACGACGGGCCCAGGTGACGCCTCGGACCCGGACGACGTGGTCACCACCGTTGTTCTGCTGAGGGGGAGCGCTGACGGACTTACGGTCGAAAAGGCGCAGGCCATACCCGGTAGCCCCGGCGGGATGCTGGACACGAACGGCGACCGAGCGGCCGAACTCCTGGTGGTGGGCGGGACGGACTACGCGGTCGAGGACCCGCAGAAACCCGAGGTCCAGGTGTTGCGCGGCGGGCCGGGCGGGGTTGAGCTCGCCCCGATGCTCGTGGTCAAGGAGGCCGACCTCGACCTCGGGCCGGAGATAGAGAGCAAGAGGTGGAACACCTTCGGCGTCGTGTGACCCACGGGCCTTCCCGCCCGTGAGCGAGTAAATTTGTGATGAACTTCCAAGAAAGCTTACGCCCGAGCCATCAGATGAGTAACTTCGCCGGGAACAAGAACAACAGCCGGAATCCGTCGAAAGGCCGCTTCAGTGGACCGTCATGAACTCCTGCGTGGACTGCACCGTGTCTACCGTCCGCGAAACTACCTGGAGATCGGCGTCAACGACGGCCGCAGCCTGGCACTTTCGCGCGTCGCGTCGGTGGCGATCGACCCGGCCTTCAAGGTGGTGACGTCGATCAGCTGCGACGTCCACCTGGTCCAAGCCACCAGCGACGACTTCTTCGCCCGCAAGGACCCGCTGGTGCACCTGCGCCGCGGCCGCAACCCCTTCCGTGCCCTCGCCCGCAAGGACCCGCTGGGAGTGCTCGGCGGCGATCCCACGCTGGAGCTGGCCTTCATCGACGGCATGCACCTCTTCGAGTACGCGCTGCGCGACTTCATGAACGTGGAGCGCCACTCGCGCTGGTCGAGCGTGATCGTGCTCGACGACATGCTGCCGCGCGACGTCGACGAGGCGGCCCGCGACCGGCACACCAAGTTCTGGACGGGCGACGTCTACAAGCTGGTGACCGTCCTGCGGAAGTACCGCCCCGACCTGACGGTGCTGGAGGTCGACACCGCGCCGACCGGCGTCGCCGTGGTCTTCGGCGCCGACCCGCAGAACACCGTGCTCAAGGAGGCGTACGACGAGATCATCAAGGAGTACGTCACCCCTGACCCGCAGGCGGTCCCCGAAGAGGTGCTCGTGCGCAAGCACGCCGTGCAGCCCGAGGCGCTGCTGGGGGCCGACTTCTGGCCCGCCCTGACCCGGGCCCGCAACCTGCGCCGCTCGCGCTCGGGATTCGCTCCCCTGCGTGGAAAGATCGCGGCGCTCGGCGGCTGAGCGACCAGCAGAGAGGGGGCCCGCGGATCTGCTCCGCGGGCCCCCTCTGTCATTGCCTCAGGCGCGCAGCTGGGCCGCGTAGGCCTGGCAGTCCGCGTACGAAGGCAGCAGGCCCTGTGCCTCCGCCTCGGCCAGGGTCGGCGCCGCCGCGTCCTTCTCGGACAGGACGGGCGTCAGGCCCGAGGGCCACTCGATGCCCAGTTCGGGGTCGAGCGGGTGGATGCCGTGTTCGCGCTGTGGGGCGTATCCCTCGGAGCAGAGGTAGACCACGGTCGCGTCGTCGGTCAGCGCCATGAAGGCGTGCCCGAGGCCCTCGGAGAGGTACACGGAGTGGTGGTCCGCGTCGTCCAGTCGTACGGCTTCCCACTGCTTGTACGTGGGTGAGCCGGTGCGGATGTCGACGATGACGTCCAGCACCGCGCCGCGTACGCACTTCACGTACTTGGCCTGGCTCGGCGGGACGTCGGCGAAGTGGATGCCGCGCAGGGTGCCCCGGCTGGAGACCGAACAGTTGGCCTGGGCCAGGTTCAGACCGTGGCCGGTGGACTCCGTGAAGTCCGCCCCCTTGAACCACTCGTGGAAGCTCCCGCGGTCGTCTGGGAAGATCTTCGGTTCGTGCACCCAGGCGCCCGCGATGCTGAGCTCCCGCATGGTGATCACATCCTTTGTGTGGTGCGTGTACGTGGTGTGCGGCCGATCAGCCGACGAGCTTCGCCGCGAGGCTGCGGAGCTTCTTGCGGGCCGGGGCGGGAAGCCTGCGGACGACCGGACCGCCGACGGCGCGCAGACCGCGGCGTACGACCGTCCTGCGCTGCTTGCGCAGTTCCGCCGCCACGACCTCGGGAGCGACGACCGCGAGATCGGTGCCGAGCTGCAGCCGCCCGTTGCCCGCGACCGTCACCTGGCAGAGCGGAAGGGCCTCACTCTTGGCTCCGTCCAGCTTGACCGAGAGGTTCCAGAGGCCGGGCGTCACGTCTTTCGCACGCACCGGGAGGGGGAGGTGGGCGCGGCCGGCGACGTGCCGGGTCTGGGCGGACAGCGTGTGCGTGCGGCCGTCCTCGGAGCTCAGGACCAGCTCCGCCTTCTTCGGTCCGGCCGCGGCACGGGTGAAGATGTCGAGCCGGAGTTCCGGCTTGTTGCCGGGCATCCGCAGCACGGGGCGGCCTTCGAGATACGTCGCCATCTTCTTGGCGCGGCGCTCGACGTCGAAGGTGATATTGCCGTGCGGGTCGGTGAAGTACGGAATGACCGGGCGGGCGGGGGAGCCGAGCAGCGCGGGCAGGCAGTCGGCGTCGACGTGCGCCGCACGGTCGGCGCCGAGGCGGGCCTTGCGGACCACTCCGAGGCCGCGGACCGGCACCCAGATGTCCCAGAAGCCGCGGGAGACGGGGCCACGGCCCTTGCCGCCCTGGGGGTTGACCTTGCCGGTGCCGCGCAGGACGACCTCGCAGGCGCCGTCCTCCAGGTCCTCGACGGTGGCGCTGAACTCGGCGGGGCAGGTCCACTCGACGGCCGTCTCGCGGTTGCGCATGGACATCTCGGCCTTGAAGCCGTCCATCTCGTCCGTGACGTCGACCAGTTCGCCGTCCGCCAGCAGGTCCTCGGTGAACTCCGGGTGCAGGAAGAGGCGTCCGTCGCGGCGCAGCAGCTTGAGCGGCTCGCCGTTCTCGCCCTGCACCAGCCGCACGGTGGTGCTGACGGACATCTTGCCGTCGGGCTGCCAGGCGACGTTCTCCAGTCGGGCGGCGCCCTTGATGGAGGCGGCGAAGCGGGCGATTTTCAGCAGTCCCTGACGGTCGTCGCGGCGCAGCAGGGTGGACCGGACGCGGGTGAGCGCGCCGAGCCCGTCGTGCACGCCGTCGCCCATGAAGTCCTTGGCCAGCGGCTGGATGGCGTCGATCATCTCGTCGAGGTAATCCGGCTCGTACTTGAGTACGGAGGGCTCGCTGAGCCGGCCGAGCATTTCGACCCGGTAGAAGCGTCGGAGCAGCAGGTCCCGGAATTCTCCGGGCTCGGTGTTGGCGACGACGACGTCGAGGACCTCGCGGAGGTTTCCGTAATAGCCGGACGGGACGATCTTCGCGGATCCCGCGTTGTTCCCGTCGTCGCGCCTCGAGTAGTAGTAGCAGGTGTAACTGCCGAGAATGGACACGACTTTGGCGGGGAAATACGCCTCCATCATGTACAGCTGGTCCTCCAGGCGCCGCTTTCCCTCGGGATAGGCGATCTTGTTCTCGTGGAGGAACTGTGTGCGGAACATCTTGTGCGGCGTGAGGCTGTCGTACAGCGGTGCGTCCTGGAGGGTGCACTTCTCCCGGTCCAGGCGGAAGACGCCGTGCGGGACACCGCGGAAGTTGCTGGCCACCTTGCCGATGACGATGTCGGAGCCGTTGCGGTGCCCCATGTCGTACATCCGGCGCAGGGCGTCGGAGGCGAGGTAGTCGTCCTGGTCGAGGAACTGGACGTACTCTCCCGCGGCCTCGCTCACCCCGATGTTCCGGGGCTTCCCGGGCCAGCCGGAGTTCGGTATGTGGATGACCCGGAAATGCGGGTGCTCCTCGGCGAGGGCGTCCAGTTCGGCGGGAGTTTCGTCGGTCGAGCCGTCGTCAACGAAGAGAACCTCGAACTCGTCGGAAGACAGGGTCTGCCTCAACAGTGAGTCGATGCAGGGCTTGATGTACTTTCCGGGGTTGTAGACCGGGATGATGACGCTCACCTTGGTCGGCATGTACTTGTACCTGTCTCCTGTCGGACGCCCTGAGTAGGGTGGCCACCGTGTGTATGGCGGGTAGCCATCACGTGTATGGCTGGACTCACAGGGTATCCGCAGCTGTATTGGGTACAAGCGAGAGCTTTCCCGGGCCGCGGGTGCCGCCCCGCAGGGACGGGCGGGCCCGGTTTGACCGGGCCTGGAGTGCCCCGTAACCTTGACCCTCGGTGTTGTCTCCGTACACACCCATCCCTGAGCACCCCACCTCCTGCTCTTCGAGCAGGGGAGGCCGCTCGTCCGAATCCGGATCATCGGGCCCTCGGGTCCGTGTGAGCGGCTGGCGTCAGGGGTCCGGTTCCGAGTGAAAGAGAGATCCGCGTGTACGCCATCGTGCGCAGCGGTGGTCGCCAGCACAAGGTTGCTGTAGGCGACATCGTTGAGGTTGACAAGATTTCCACTGCCAAGGTTGGCGACACCGTAGAGCTCTCTACGCTGCTCGTTGTCGACGGCGAAGCCGTGACCAGCGACCCGTGGGTCCTCGCCGGGATCAAGGTCCAGGCCGAGATCGTGGACCACCACAAGGGCGTCAAGATCGACATCCTTCGGTACAAGAACAAGACCGGTTACCGCCGTCGTCAGGGCCACCGCCAGCAGTACACGGCGATCAAGGTCACTGAGATCCCCGCGGCTGCGAAGTAAGGGACTGAGGAGAGATGGCACACAAGAAGGGCGCATCGTCCACTCGGAACGGTCGCGACTCCAATGCTCAGCGGCTCGGCGTGAAGCGCTTCGGCGGTCAGGTCGTCAACGCCGGTGAGATCCTGGTCCGCCAGCGCGGCACCCACTTCCACCCGGGCAACGGCGTCGGCCGTGGCAAGGACGACACCCTGTTCGCCCTTGACGCCGGTGCGGTGGAGTTCGGTACCCACCGTGGCCGCAAGGTCGTGAACATCGTTCCGGTCGCCTGACCGGTACTTTTCGCGAGGCGGACCTCACTTCCCCTACGGGAAGCGGGTCCGCCTTTCGCGTGTTTTCAATGGATGTGGCCCCAACGAGGGGCGCGGCATCCGAAAGACTTTCCGTACGTAACTGGAGGCACATCCCATGACCACCTTCGTGGACCGCGTCGAGCTGCATGTCGCCGCGGGTAGCGGAGGTCACGGCTGTGCCTCCGTACACCGGGAGAAGTTCAAGCCGCTCGGTGGCCCGGACGGCGGCAACGGCGGCCACGGCGGTGACGTGATCCTCGTCGTCGACCAGGCCGTGACCACGCTGCTCGACTACCACCACTCCCCGCACCGCAAGGCGACCAGCGGCAAGCCCGGCGAGGGCGGCAACCGGTCAGGCAAGGACGGGCAGGACCTGGTCCTGCCGGTGCCGGACGGCACGGTGGTGCAGGACAAGGCGGGCAACGT
Organism: Streptomyces sp. NPDC058470; assembly: GCF_042721055.1. Taxonomy (NCBI): domain Bacteria; kingdom Bacillati; phylum Actinomycetota; class Actinomycetes; order Kitasatosporales; family Streptomycetaceae; genus Streptomyces; species Streptomyces sp. NPDC058470. Next base: position 37,608 of record NZ_JBHXMF010000070.1, on the reverse strand, counting down.
GCTCGCCGACCTGGTCGGACAGGGCACGACGTACGTCGCCGCCGAGGGCGGCCGCGGTGGCCTCGGCAACGCGGCGCTGTCCTCGGCCCGCCGCAAGGCGCCCGGCTTCGCGCTGCTCGGTGTGCCGGGCGGCCTCCAGGACATCGTCCTGGAGCTGAAGACCGTCGCGGACGTGGCGCTCGTCGGCTACCCGAGCGCGGGCAAGTCCTCGCTGATCTCGGTGCTGAGCGCCGCCAAGCCGAAGATCGCGGACTACCCCTTCACCACCCTCGTGCCCAACCTCGGCGTGGTGACGGCCGGTTCGACGGTCTACACGATCGCCGACGTGCCCGGTCTCATCCCAGGCGCCAGCCAGGGCAAGGGTCTCGGCCTGGAGTTCCTGCGCCACGTCGAGCGGTGCAGCGTGCTGGTGCACGTCCTGGACACGGCGACCCTGGAGTCCGAGCGCGACCCCGTCTCCGACCTCGACATCATCGAGGAGGAGCTGAAGCAGTACGGCGGCCTCGGCGACCGGCCGCGCATGGTCGTCCTCAACAAGATCGACGTACCGGACGGCAAGGACCTCGCCGAGATGGTGCGGCCCGAGCTGGAAGCGCGCGGCTACCGCGTCTTCGAGGTGTCCGCGGTCGCCCACACGGGCCTCAAGGAGCTGTCCTTCGCGCTCGCCGACGTGGTCGCCAAGGGTCGCGCCGCCAAGCCGGCGGAGGAGGCGACCCGGGTCGTCATCCGCCCGAAGGCGGTCGACGACGCCGGCTTCACCGTCGCCCGCGAGGAGGACGGCCTCTACCGCGTCCGCGGCGAGAAGCCCGAGCGCTGGGTCCGCCAGACCGACTTCAGCAACGACGAGGCCGTCGGCTACCTCGCCGACCGCCTCAGCCGCCTCGGCGTCGAGACGGAGCTGATGAAGGCGGGCGCCCGCTCGGGCGACGGCGTCGCCATCGGCCCCGAGGAGAACGCGGTCGTCTTCGACTGGGAGCCCACGATGATGGCCGGCGCGGAGATGCTCGGCCGCCGTGGTGAGGACCACCGCCTGGAGGCACCGCGTCCCGCCACCCAGCGCCGCCGTGACAAGCAGGCGGAGCGGGACGAGACGGAGAAGGAGTACGACGACTTCGAGCCGTTCTAGTTCGGGTCGCACGCGTACGAACGCACGGATGCCCTGGGACTTACCTGAGTCCCAGGGCATTCTCAGCTCCTCCTCAGCATCTGCTCTTAACGTCCTCTTACCATGGAGATCGACTGTTCGACACCTGACATGACGGCCGCGCCGACGCCGCTTCCCGCGGGCACCCGGCTGCTGCACATAGGTCCCCACAAGACCGGGACCACCTCGATCCAGGGCGCGCTGTTCGCCGCGAAGGACGCGATGGCCGGCCACGGTGTCGACTTTCCGGCCCGCAGCAGACACCCCATGGAAGCCGCGCTCGCGGTCTGCGCCCGGCCCGCCATGATCGGCGACACCCGGCCCACCGAGCAGCACTGGCAGCGGCTCGTGGACCTGGTGCGGGCCACCGGGAAGCGCACCTCGGTGGTCAGCAGCGAGTTCTTCGCCGACGCCCCGGACGACGAGACCATCGCGCGGATCGTCGACGACCTGGGCCGGGACCGCGTACACGTCCTGATCACCGTGCGCCCGCTGACGAAGATCATGCCCTCGCAGTGGCAGCAGTACGTGCAGAACGGGTTGCGCATGGGCTACGAGGACTGGCTCACCCACATGCTGCGCAAGGCCCCGTACGAGAAGCCCAACCCGAGCTTCTGGCGGCGCCACCGCCATGACCGGCTCGTCGAGCGATGGGTACGGGTCGTCGGCGCCGAGAACCTCACCGTCGCCGTGGTCGACGACGGTGACCGGGGCGGCCTCATGCGTACCTTCGAATCCCTTCTCGGTCTGCCCGGCGATCTTCTGGTGCCGGAGCCGGACACCGTCAACCGCTCCCTTACGCTGGCCGAAACCGAAATGCTGCGGAAGCTCAACAGGGAATTCCGCGGAAATGGCCTGCCCGACGAGCTGTATTCCAAGCTGGTGCGCGGCGGTGCGGTCCTGCATATGAAGAACACCTGCCGCCCCACCCCGGGAGACGCGCGTATCTGCACGCCGGCGTGGGCGCTGGAGGCGGCCACGGGAATCGGCGCGGAAATGGCCGAGCGCATCGGGTCCATGGGCGTACGCGTCCTCGGCGATCCGGCGCTGCTGTCCGTCCTGCCCGCCGCGGAAAGCGCGGAGCCGGTACCCGTGCGGATCGACGCGGAGGTGGCGGCCCAGGCGCTGTACGGTGCGCTCGCCGCCGCGGCCACCGTACCCGCGCGCAGGACCCCGGCGCGTACGGTTCACCAGACGCCGTCCAGGGAACTCGTCCGGGTGCTGGGCCACCGGGTGCTCAGGCGGCTGAAGCGGACCTGAGCCGCAGTCTCCGAGTCCGACCTCGGCGTGGAGGACGTACGGAAATCGTGTGCAGTTACTCACAGCAAATCCGGGCAATCCGGTTCGGGTGCTGGGAAGGCGCCTGCATGCAAGGTGAATAACCGGTTGCGCGCACATATGCAGCAGGCGGCGCTCACCTTGCACGGCGGTAACCGAAAGTGGGACTATTCCAAGGTTCCCTGTTGCCCCAAGGTAGGTCGCCTGTGTCTGAGCACTTTGCCAAGCCCCGTACCACCGCAGTGATCCTTGCCGGTGGCACTGGTCAGCGCGTCGGTCTGTCGATTCCGAAGCAGCTGCTGAAGATCGCCGGCAAGGCGGTCATCGAGCACACGCTGACCACCTTCGAGAACGCCGACTCGATCGACGACATCATCGTGCTGATGGCCCCGGGCTATGTGCCGGACGTCGAGAAGATCGTCGCGAAGGCGGGTTTCGCCAAGGTGACGAGGATCATCGAGGGCGGCTCGACGCGGAACGAAACCACCGAGCGTGCCATCGCGGCCCTCGGCGAGGGCCTGCCCGAGGGCCAGGACGCGAACGTCCTCTTCCACGACGCCGTACGCCCGCTGCTGTCCGAGCGTGTCATCGACGACTGTGTCACCGCCCTGGAGCGCTACCAGGCCGTCGACGTCGCCATCCCGTCCGCGGACACGATCATCGTGACCCGCACCCACGGTGAGGACGGCGAGTTCATCACCGAGATCCCGGACCGCTCCCGGCTGCGCCGAGGCCAGACGCCCCAGGCGTTCAAGCTGTCCACCATCCGCCGGGCGTACGAGGTCGCCGCGAACGACCCCAACTTCCAGGCCACCGACGACTGCAGCGTCGTACTCAAGTACCTGCCGGACGTGCCGATCCACGTCGTGGCGGGCGACGAGTACAACATGAAGGTCACGCAGCCCGTCGACGTCTTCATCGCCGACAAGCTCTTCCAGCTCGCCTCCACCGCCGCGCCCCAGCAGGCCGACGAGGCCGCCTACCGTGAGCTGCTCACCGGTAAGACCGTCGTGGTCTTCGGCGGTTCGTACGGCATCGGCAAGGACATAGCCGAACTCGCCGAGGGTTACGGCGCCAAGGCATACGCGCTGGGCCGCTCGACCACCGGCACGCACGTCGAGAACCCGGAGGAGGTCGACGACGCGCTGTCCACGGCGTACGCGGAGACCGGGCGCATCGACTACGTCATCAACACCGCGGGCGTGCTGCGCATCGGCAAGCTCGCCGAGACGGACAACGCGACCATCGAGGAAGCGCTGAAGGTCAACTATCTGGCGCCGGTGCAGATCGCCCGCTCCTCGTACAAGTACCTGGCCGAGACCAAGGGGCAGCTGCTCCTCTACACGTCGAGCAGCTACACCCGCGGGCGTGCCGAGTACAGCCTCTACTCCTCGACCAAGGCCGCCATGGTCAACCTCACCCAGGCCCTGTCCGACGAGTGGGCCGGAGACGGTGTCCGCGTCAACTGCATCAACCCCGAGCGCACCGCGACCCCCATGCGGACCAAGGCGTTCGGCCAGGAGCCCACGGGCTCGCTGCTCTCCTCCGAGGCCGTCGCGCGGACCTCGCTCGACGTGCTGCTCTCCGAGCTCACCGGGCACGTCATCGACGTCCGTCAGCAGGACCCGACGGCCGAGGCCGGAAATGCCTCCGGTTTCGAGGCGGCACTGGCCGCCGTCCTGGACCGCCAGGACGGCGTGGCATAATCAATTAATCGATCTTCAGAATTCAGGCCTCTGTGGTTGCGTGTTTTCCTCGCATTCATGGAGGCCTGAATCCGTAAAGTTCAAACTCTCCTCTTTTGGCATTAAACCGGCACTCACCCCTCAAGAGCAGGTTTCTTCGTGATTTCCACCGCTATTCGCGTTGCCCGGGTGGGCAGTGCGGCCGAGCTGGCCGCGGCGGCCCTCATGATGCTGGGCTTCCCCTGCCTGATGCTCGCCGCGCTGCTGCCGAGCGTCCCCGCCTTCGCGGCCGCGGCCGCCGTGACGTATCTGGCGGACCACTATCTGCACCGGCGCGGCAGCTATCTGATCAACCGCCTCGGCAAGGTGCGGGCCGGTCTGTCCATCCGGTTCCTGATCCGGGAACTGCTCCTGGTGCTGCTCCTGGCGCGCCTGGACCTGGCCGACAGCATCGTCTTCTACGCGGCGATCGCGGGCTTCCTGACCTTCTTCGGCTTCCAGGCCCCGCACAGCGCGCTGGTCACGCTGATCCGATCGCGCCGCAGGATGCCGGTCGCCACCCGCAACGTCGACCTCGGCTCCCGTATCCGCATCCCGGACGCGCCCCCGAACGCCCTGCTCGACCGGTCCGCCGAGAAGATGCTCCACCTCGACCTGGCCGCGGTCGTCGGCGTGCTCGTCGCCGCGGCGAGCGACTCGACCGTGTACGGGCTCGTCGGCGTCGGCATCACGCTGGTGCTGGCCCTCTGCTACGTCGCCGTGCTCGTTCCGTACGTCCGTGGCAAGAGCACCCCGCCGAACGCGGACAAGGTCCTGGCTGCGGCCGACGCGTGGCTGCGCAACTACCGCCCGGAGACGGTGCTCTACTTCTCGGGCTCCAAGGAGTCGGCGTACCAGGTCAACATGTGGCTGGAGACGATGGAGCAGCTGGACACCCGGCCGCTGATCATCCTCCGCGAACGCGCCATCCTTGAGCTCATGGCGCCCACCACCGTGCCGGTCATCTGCGTGCCCGGAGGGGTGCACCTGATGAACATGGACCTGTCCACGGTGCGTGTCGCGCTGTACGCGGCGAACGTCGGCAAGAACATCCACCTGCTGCGCGTCCCGACCATGAAGCACGTCTTCATCGGCCACGGCGACAGCGACAAGCTCGCCAGCGTCAACCCGTTCAGCAAGGCGTACGACGAGGTGTGGACCGCCGGCCGCGCGGGCCGCGACCGCTATGCCATCGCCGATGTCGGCGTCCGTGACGAGGACATCGTCGAGGTCGGCCGCCCGCAGCTGGCGCCGATCCAGACCTGGCAGGGCGTGCCGGAGGGATCCGCCGACGGCGGCATGCCGACGGTCCTGTACGCGCCCACCTGGGAGGGCTGGGACGGCAACCCCGGCAACACCTCCCTCCTGCTCGCAGGCAAGAACATCGTGCGGAAACTGCTCGCCGCCGACCCGCCGGTCCGCGTCCTCTACAAGCCGCACCCCTTCACCGGCACCGTCAGCACGCAGGCGAAGACCGCACACGAGCGGATCGTCGCGCTGATCGTGAAGGCGGCCGCCGAGCGCGCCGCAGACCCGCGCTTCGCCGCCGACGGCGCCGACCGGAGCGCCGCCCGGGCCGAGCTGACCCGCATCGAGGCCCGCCTCGCCAAGCTGACCGGCGGCGACGAGGCGGGCGACGAGGCCGAGGCCACCCGCGACGGCATGGTCGACCTGGCCAAGCACGCCGAGGTTCTCCGGCTGCGCGCCGAATGGGACGACGCGTACTGGCGCTCGGCCGGAACCTGGGAGCACCGCGTCATCGCGGGCGCCGAGCCGCGCCTGTACGACTGCTTCAACGTCTCCGACGCGATGGTCTCCGACATCTCCAGCGTGGTCTCCGACTTCATCGCGAGCGGCAAGCCGTATGCCGTCACGGACTCCGCCGAGCTCGGCGTCGAGGAGTTCAAGCGGCAGAACACCGCGGTGCGTGCCGCCGTGATCCTGTCCAACTCGGCTGCCGAACTGCCCGAGTTGCTCGCCGCGGTGCGCGACCCGGCAGCTGACGCGCAGGCTGCCGAACGCCAGGAGCTGAAGCAGTATCTGCTCGGCCCGGACAAGCCGACCTCGATCGAACAGTTCAACTCCGCGGTGCGGCAGCTCGCGCAGAAGGCCGAGGCCCGCAACCTCGGCCAGGAGACCGGCACTTCGGCCACTTCGGCTGAGGATGTCCCGGCTCCGGGCGCCCCGGCGCCGGACGCTGCCTCCCCGGACGCCTCGGCCGCTTCGGCCGCGGCCGTGGACCTGGCGAGCGCGCTGCCCGGCCGGGGGACGACCGGCGAGACCGGCGGGGCGGCGGTCAAGGACTGACCTGCCGGATCAGCGTGCTTCAGGGTCCGGCTCCCGAGGATTTCCCTCGGGAGTCGGACCCATTGCGTCGAGGAAGCGCGCGTATGGGACGAATATGTACAAGACGCCTGTCCGGGAAGTGGACCGATGCGCGACGCCCGGTCCCCTTCGCGTAAATTGCCGGGCGGGCAGCCGGATCGAACGCGAGGGGATGCACGCAGGTGGCAGGGGCAAGGCAGGCCGTGGCGCAGGCTCACCGGATCGTCGTCAAGGTGGGGTCCTCGTCGCTGACCACCGCCGCCGGCGGCCTCGACGCCGACCGGGTCGATGCCCTCGTCGACGTGCTCGCCAAGGCGCGCAGCGGCGGTGAGCGGGAAGTCGTCCTCGTCTCCTCCGGCGCCATCGCCGCCGGGCTCGCCCCGCTCGGGCTGCGCCGCCGCCCCACGGACCTCGCCCGGCAGCAGGCCGCGGCCAGTGTCGGCCAGGGCCTCCTGATCGCCCGCTACACCGCCTCCTGCGCCCGGCACGGCATCCGCGTCGGACAGGTGCTCCTCACGTCCGACGACACCAGCCGCCGCGCCCACCACCGCAACGCCGCCCGCACCCTCGACAAGCTCCTCGCCATGGGCGCCCTGCCGATCGTCAACGAGAACGACACCGTCGCCACGGACGAGATCCGCTTCGGCGACAACGACCGTCTCGCCGCGCTCGTCGCCCATCTCGTACGCGCCGACCTGCTCGTCCTGCTCTCCGACGTGGACGGCGTGTACGACGGCGACCCCGGCAAACCCGGTACGTCGCGGATCGCCGAAGTACGCGGCGCGTCCGATCTCGACGGCATCGACATCGGCAGCGCGAAAAAGGCCGGCGTCGGCACCGGAGGCATGGTCACCAAGGTCGAGGCGGCCCGGATCGCGACCGGCGCGGGCATCCCCGTGGTGCTGACCAACGCCGTGCACGCCGCCGACGCCCTCGCGGGCCGGGACACCGGCACGTACTTCCACACCACCGGCCGCCGCTCCGCCGACCGGCTGCTCTGGCTCCAGCACGCCTCGACCCCGCAGGGCGCGCTCACCCTCGACGACGGAGCCGTGCGCGCGGTCGTCGAGCGGCGCACCTCGCTGCTGCCCGCGGGTATCGCGTCCGTCGAGGGCGAGTTCACCGCGGGTGACCCCGTCGAACTGCGCGACAGCACGGGGCGGGCGATCGCGCGGGGGATCGTGAACTTCGACGCCAAGGAGATCCCCCAGCTCATCGGACGCTCGACCAGGGAACTGGCGCGCGAGCTGGGACCCGCGTACGAACGCGAAGTCGTACACAGGGACGCCCTCGTCCTGCTCCACCAGTAGGTGTGGTGACGTTCCGCACGTGCGGAACGTCGTGCACCCGCACGTGCAGTTGTCGTGGAGTTGCCCCATAAACGTCCGAAAGCCCGTCCTCCGCCGGGGGACGTTCCGTAAAACCGCCACGCGACGGCGCCCCACCTGCTCAACTTTGTGGCAGGGAGACCCTGAGATTCATCACCACCATTGCGTAAAGGAGGCCGTCGTGAGACGAGTGCGCCCTGGGGCGGCGGCGTCCCGCGGTGGTGCCGCCTCCCGTGCGGTGGGTGAGGAACGGACGCTGACGAGTGTCGCGGCCGGAGACACGTACGGGAGCGAGAAGCCGGTGGACCAGCCCCGGCTGTGGCACGTCACGCTGAGCGTCTCGGGTGACGAGGCACCGCTGAAGGAGGTCAGGCGCGGCCTTGAGCAGCTCGCCCACGACCACCCCTTTCTGCTGACCAGCCGGTACGCCAACGACCACGCCGAGATCCGCTACTGGGAAGAGGCCCGCGACCTGCACGACGCGGCGGCCGTCGCGCTGCGCCTGTGGGGCGAGCACCGGCAGACCGCCAAGCTGCCGCCCTGGGAGATCGTCGGCCTGGAGGTCATCGACCGCGAGACCTACCACCAGCGGATCGCGGAGGGGTACGGACCACTGCCGGCCACACCTGTCGGTGTTCATCCCTTTTGAGTCATCTTCACCGTGTGTCTCGGGGTTTGGGACATGGGCTGAACAGACCCGTTCGGAGCATTACGCTGCCGACATGACCACGCTCTCGCCGTACGACTCGATGTCTCCGGTCACCCAGGCCGCCTACCGCGCGAAGTCCGCCGCCGCCGACCTCGCGCCCCTGCCGCGTGCCGAGAAGGACGACGCGCTGCTCGCGATCGCGGACGCGCTGGAGGTCCGCACGAGCGAGATCGTCGCCGCCAACGCCAAGGACATCGCGCGCGCCCGTGAGGCCGGCACCAGCGAGACCGTCATCGACCGGCTCACGCTGACGCCCGAGCGCGTGCGCGCGATCGCCTCGGACGTGCGCGACGTCGTGGCGCTGCCCGACCCGGTCGGCGAGGTCGTCCGCGGCTCGACCCTCCCGAACGGCATCGACCTGCGCCAGGTCCGCGTCCCGCTCGGCGTCGTCGGGATCATCTACGAAGCCCGCCCGAACGTGACCGTCGACGCGGCCGCACTCTGCCTGAAGTCCGGCAACGCCGTGCTGCTGCGCGGCTCCTCCTCGGCGTTCGAGTCGAACACCGCCCTGGTCCGCGTCCTGCGCGACGCCGTCGGCGGTGCCGGGCTGCCCGCCGACGCCATCCAGCTCGTCCCCGGCGAGGGCCGCGAGTCCGTACGCGAGCTGATGCGCGCCCGCGGCCTGGTCGACGTCCTCATCCCGCGCGGCGGCGCCTCGCTGATCCGCACGGTCGTCCAGGAATCGACCGTCCCGGTCATCGAGACCGGCACCGGCAACTGCCATGTGTACGTCGACGCGCACGCCGACCTCGACATGGCGATCGACATCCTGATCAACTCCAAGGCGCAGCGGCCCAGCGTGTGCAACTCCGCCGAGACCCTTCTGGTCCACCAGGACATCGCCCCCGAGTTCCTGCCGCGGGCCCTGGACGCCCTCGCGGACGCCGGGGTCACCGTGCACGCCGACGAGCGCGTCCTCGCCTACGCCAAGGGCTCCAGGGCCACCGTCGTGGAGGCCACGGCCGAGGACTGGGACACCGAGTACCTGTCGTACGACATCGCCGCGGCCGTCGTGGACTCGCTCGACCGGGCCGTGACGCACATCCGACTGTGGAGCTCCGGCCACACCGAGGCCATCGTCACCACCTCGCAGCAGGCGGCCCGCCGCTTCACCCAACTGGTCGACTCCACGACGGTCGCCGTCAACGCCTCGACCCGCTTCACCGACGGTGGCCAGTTCGGCTTCGGCGCCGAGATCGGCATCTCCACACAGAAGCTGCACGCGCGGGGGCCGATGGGGCTGCCGGAGCTGACGAGCACGAAGTACATCGTCACGGGGGACGGGCACGTTCGGCGGTGAGGCGACGGGGGCGGGGACGGGGACGGGAGAGGCGGGGTACGGGGACGGACGCATTCGGGCTGAGGCCACGGGGGACGGACACGTTCGGCGGTGAGGCGACCTACGGGTTCGGCGGGGGCGTCCACGGGTGTGTTCGTGGGTGCGGCCGGTGGCGCCTCCGGCGTGGAGGCGGGGCGCGCGGCGCGTGAGACGCGTCTCGCCAGGCGGATGAATTTCCATACCGTCTGCCCAAAATGACCCCCCAGGTCTACTCTGGATATGTGCCGGAGGACGTGGGGGGCTCGCCGTTTCCCGACGGCTGGGAGCCCGACGACGACCGCGACCGCGGGGGTGCGGACGAAGAGTTCGCCGCCGTGGTCTTCGACGAGGACTTCGTACGGGCAGCCGCGGTCCACGAACCGACCGCCGTGGAGCGGCTGCTGGCCGCCGCCCAGGCCCGCGCGGAGGCCTCCGAGGCCGAGGCGCGCAGGGCACGCACCCGGGGCGCACGCGGTGACGACGAGCGCTACGAGGACGGGTTCGGCCGCGGTGAATTCGGCCATGACCCGGATCTGGACGACCTGGACGACACCGAGGTCCTGGAGCGCCGCTACGGCGCGCCGGGCACGTACGGCAGGGCCTACGGCAAGCACACCCGCTGGCAGCGCCCCGTCGCCTGGATGCTCGCCCTGGTGATGGGCATCGGCATGGTCGCGCTGGCCTTCACGGCGGTCTACCGGGGAGCGTCCTCGAACCGCCAGGAGCAGGTACCGGCGCCCGCCTCGACCGGCCTCGAACAGGGCCTCGACAAGATCACCGGCAGTAGTCCTTCCGCTTCGGCCGACTATTCCCAGCCGGCGGTGTCGGCGGTCCCTCGTACACCGTGACGGCCCGGCATGGATCAACCGGATGAACCTGATGTGATCACCGGGGCGAACCCGGGGCGAACGCCGGGGCGACTCTGGTGAGAACCTGTCAGAACTTGTGGTGTAGCAGGGCGTTTACCTGAGCCCCCCGCGACCTACTCTGAAGGTATGGGCGGGCCTGGAGACCCACCTGAGGGGACACCCGAGGGTGCTCCCGCAGGTGGAGAGGACGAGTACCGATCCGTCGTCTTCGACGAGTCGTTCGTCCGTGCTGCCCGTCTCCAGGAGTTCTCCGCGCAGGAGCGCATTGCCGATCACGCCCCGGCCGTACGCCGCCGCCCGCCCCGCCGCCGCGGCCTCTCCAGGCAGGCGCTGATCCTCGTCCTGCTGATCGCCGTCGCCTTCGGTACCGCGATCTACATGGGCGTACGCCACCCGTACCAGACCCCTGTCGCCCAGCCTCCCGAGCCACTGCGGATGACGGTGATCCCGCTCGCGCCGCAGACCGCAGTACCGGGGGCCACCCGCCCCGAGGACCTGTACGCGAACAGCCCGGCCGCCCAGTTCCGCATCGGCGCCGAGGGCATCACGCTGCCCGCCTCGCGGCGCACCGCCCACTTCTCCGACAGTCAGGTCGTCACCGCCCTGACCACCGTCAAGGACTACCTCGTCGAGTCCTCCCTGGACCCGGAGGTACTCACGGGCGGCGCCACCCGGCCCGTACGGATCCTGCTCGACCCGCAGCAACTCGATCAGTTCGACCAGAGCTTCGACCGCCCGACCGCCGATGGTCGGCACGCCCCCACCGGCTGGCTGGTGCGCTTCGACCCGAGTGTCCAGCTCGCCGACTCCAAGATCCGGGTGCAGGGCTCTCTCCAGGCCGCGGAGTTCGACTCGAACACCCTTGAGGTCATCGCCGACCACACCTTCGTGTACGCGCTGAAGCCGGCCGGCTCGGACGAGCAGGCGGACGCCTCACTCTTCACCGTCCGGCGCGAGCTGCACTTCCGCTTCGACCGCGACGACCTGCGCATGCACCAGGCCGAACTGGTCGTCTCCTACGTCCAGGCCGGACCGCTCGCCTGCTCCGAGGACTCGGTCGACCAGCTGCGCCCGCTGCTCGCGGGGCAGACGGCGAAGGCGGGCGGCCCGGCCGGTACGGACCCGTACGCGACCGGCAGCGCCACGGCGCTGTGCGGATCGCTGGCGACGAGCGCACAGCCGAAGGTGTGAGCGCCCGGGGCTGACCCAGGGTCTGAGCCGGGTTTGAGCCGGTCTGAGACCTTGGGTGCCCTGTGGGGCTTTCGTCGCATCTCGTCGTATCTCGTTGGGCTGGTTGCTGGTTGCTGGTCTCCGGTGTCCGGTGTCCGGTCGATGGTCGCCGGTCAGCTGTTGCCGTCGGGGCGGTCGTCCTCGGGGTGGTCGCCGGTGGCCGACGGCGGTGCGTCCTGGTCCTTGGGGGCTTCGGGGGCTTCCGGGGCTTTGGGGTCCTTGGGCGAGTCGCCCGGGTCCTTCGGTGAACTGCTCGCGAAACCGCCGAAGCCTCGCCGCACCCGGCCTCCGAGGTCGCCCGCGCCGCCCGCGATGTCGCCGACCAGCTTCATCAGCGGGTCCTTGGAGTTCTTCACGTCGGAGGCGTAGCTCGCCGCCGACTGCCGGAACGAGTCCGCGACCGAGGTGTCCTTGTCCTCGCTGCGCCGCGGGTAGTGGCCGTCCATGATCCGTTGGTAGTCGCGGGACTCCGCCCACTTCTTCAGCTCGGCGGCGCGGATCGTGGTGAAGGGGTGGGTGCGCGGCAGCACGTTGAGAATCTTGAGCACGGAGTCGCGCAGGTCGCCGCCCGCTTCATACTCCTCGGCCTGTGCGAGGAACGCGTCCACGTTCATCTCGTGCAGGTGATTGCCGCCCGCGATCTTCATGAGGCCGCGCATCGAGGACCGCAGATCCTGGCCGACCAGGAGGCCGGCGCGGTCCGCCGACAGCTCGGACTTGCGGAACCACTCGCGCAGCGCGGTCACGATCGCCATGATCGCGAGGTTGCCCAGCGGAATCCACGCGACCCGGAGCGCCAGGTTGGTCAGGAACAGCAGGATCGTGCGGTAGACCGCGTGGCCGGACAGCGCGTGGCCTACTTCATGCCCGATGACGGCCCGCATCTCCTCCTCGTCCAGCAGCTCCACCAGGCCGGTCGTGACGACGATGATCGGCTCGTCCAGGCCGATGCACATCGCGTTCGGCTGCGGGTCCTGGTTGACGTACATCGGCGGGACCTTCTCCAGGTCCAGGATGTAACAGGCGTCCCGCAGCATGGCGTTGAGGTGCGCGAACTGGGCGTCCGAGACGCGTACCGAATCGGACAGGAACAGCAGCCTCAGACTGCGTTCCGGAAGGAGACCGCTGAGCGCCTTGAAGACCGTGTCGAAGCCGCTGAGCTTGCGCAGGGCCACCAAGGCCGAGCGGTCCGCCGGATGCTCGTACGCCCGCGAGGAGATCCCCTCGAAGCGCCTGCGCTGCCTGCTGGGCACGTTCTCGTGCCCGCTCTGCTCGTGGCTGTCATCGGACATATGTTCCCCCATGCTCTGAGTGCCGTGCCCCCGAAGCGGGCTCCAGCGTAGGCGGAGATACGGTGATGGGGCAGCACACCGTAAGGAGCTATCCCCATGGAGCACATTCCCGCGGCCCTCTGGCTGACCGAGGCGGCCGACGCCGCCGACCGACAGGGGGCGGGCGATCTGCTCCGTGTCGTGCTGATCGTGATGGTGCTGGGCTCCGTCCTGCTGGCGTGGTTCCTGCTGCGCGGCTACAAGCGGGACGACTAGACGACTGGAAGCCCCTGTCGACCGGCGTGAACTAGTTCTTGTCGACCTGCGTGTTTGCTGTGGTGCATCGGGCACGGTGTCTGGTGCCGGGCTTCTCCTTGACTGACGTCTTCCTCGCGGTCGACGTTGCTTGGGTGGGCATTGCTTGGGCCGAGGTCGCTTCGGGTGGCGGGTGGGGGTGAGGTGTGACGGGTGGGCGGTCCGTCGGCGGTCGGTGGTTGCTCGAGTGCCGGGTGCCTCACCAACGGCGGAGTCGGCGTGATCGTGGCCGAGGCCCACGCTTACGATGGGCCGACGTCTTTATCCCGCCCACACCGGATAGGTCTGCCGAGATGAGCTTCCACAGCACCGCCGCACAGTTGGTCACGCTCGCCGCCGAGGGCGAGGAGCACGGCGGCAACCACGAGAGCCTCAGCCCCTACCTCACCGGCGGCGGCGCCTTCTTCGTCCTCCTGCTGCTGCTGTGGATCACCACGCGCTTCAACCGGGACCGCTGACCCCAACGGGGCCTTCGAGGACCCCTGTCGATCAGGGCTCGTAGGTCGGGCCGGTAGGGTCTGCACGCATGGGAGAGCAGGACATGCCTACCGGTCCGGCGAGTGACACGGAGAGCGGCGCGGCCGACGGCAACGCGAACGGTGGGATCGCCGGCAGCGCGGTCGATGGTGGCGTGGTCGGTGGTGGCGCGGTGGGCCCGGGCGTGGTGAGTTCTGGCGTGGTGGGCCCGGGCGTGGTGAGTCCTGACGTGGTGAAGCGTCTGACGATCGGCCCCGGGAACGCCCCCTTGAATCCGGGCAAGCGCCGCCTCGGCGTCATGGGCGGAACGTTTGACCCGATCCACCACGGGCACCTCGTGGCGGCCAGCGAGGTCGCCGCACAGTTCCACCTCGACGAGGTGGTGTTCGTGCCGACCGGGCAGCCGTGGCAGAAGACCGACCGCAAGGTCACCCCGGCCGAGGACCGCTATCTGATGACGGTCATCGCGACCGCGGAGAACCCCACGTTCTCGGTGAGCCGCATCGACATCGACCGCGGCGGCCCGACGTACACCACGGACACCCTGCGCGACCTGCGCGCGCTCAACCCCGACACGGACCTCTTCTTCATCACCGGCGCCGACGCGCTCGGCCAGATCCTCACCTGGCGGTACGCGGAAGAGCTGTTCTCCCTCGCGCACTTCATCGGGGTCACCCGGCCCGGCCACACGTTGACCGATCCGGGACTTCCCGAGGGCGGTGTCTCGCTCGTCGAGGTCCCCGCACTCGCCATCTCGTCCACAGACTGCCGTGCCAGGGTCGCCAAGGGCGATCCCGTCTGGTATCTGGTGCCGGACGGTGTGGTGCGCTACATCGACAAGCGTGAGCTGTACCGCGGCTAGTGAGCCGAGAGGGGCACCGGTGAACGACCGATACGACGGGTACGCGGGCGGCGGCCAGTACGAGCTCGTCGGTTACGACGAGTTCGGGCAGCCTGTGTACCGGCAGGTGTCGCCCCAGCAGCCCCAGCAGCAGGGCTACGACACCTACGGACAGCAGCAGCCGCAGGCCGGCGCCGGCTACGGCTATGACCCGTACGCGACGGACCAGCAGCCGCCTGTGTCGCCCTATGACACCGGTCAGCAGCAACAGGTGTCGTCCCATGACACCGGCCAACAGCCGTCTGTCCCCCCCTACAACTCGCCCGACTCCTACGATCCGTACGGCGCCGGCGCACCCAGGGCCGGCGAGACGTCGACGGCGTACGACCCGTACGGGCAGGTCGGGGAAGCCGGTCAGACGGGTCAGATGGCTCAGACGGGTCAGGCCGGGCAGGTCGGGCAGGCTGGGCAAACTGGTCAGGCCGGGCGGACCTCAAGTACCGGCCAGCAGCCTCGGGTTGCCGAGCAGACCGCGTACATCCCGCAGCAGGCGGGTCCCGCGGAGCAGAGCGAACCCCGGGCCGACCGGGACTACCGCACCGAGCAGTTCGCCTTTGTCGAGGAGCAGGAAGCCGAGTCCGAAGACGTCATCGACTGGCTGAAGTTCACCGAGAACCGCACCGAACGCCGCGAGGAGGCCAAGCGTCGTACCCGCGGCCGGATCATCGGCCTGGTCGTGGCGCTCGCCCTGGTCGCCACCGGTGGCGTCGGCTACCTCTGGTACGCGGGCAAGCTCCCCGGGCTGTCGTCGACGAGCGAAAAAACCGGCACCGCCACGTCCGTGGCCGCCCAGAAGCGCGATGTGATCGTCGTCCACCTGCACAACACCAGTGGCAGCGGCACCTCCACCGTGCTGCTCGTCAACAACACCACCATCAAGCAGGGCACCTCCGTCCTACTGCCCAACTCCCTTGCCCTGACCAGCGACGACGGCAGCACGACCACGCTCGCCAAGTCCGTCGACGACGACGGTTCGGCCGGGACCCTGGACGCCATCGACACGGTGCTCGGCACCGACATCGAGGGCACCTGGCGCCTCGACACCCCGTACCTCAACAACCTCGTCGAGCTCGTCGGCAGCATCGAGGTCGACACCAACGCCGAGGTGCCGAACCCCGATTCGGAGAAGGCGGGCGAGGCGCCCCTCGTGAAGAAGGGTGCGGACCAGTCCCTCAGCGGCAAGATGGCCGTCGCCTACGCCACGTACCAGGCCTCCGGCGAGTCGCAGACAGCCCAGCTGGAGCGGTTCGGGCAGGTCATGCAGGGCGTGCTGCGCAAGCTGTCCTCCGACCCGGAGGCCGCCACGACCACCGTGCAGAGCCTGGCGCAGATCCTCGACCCGTCGCTGACCGACAAGGACCTGGGCGCCTTCCTCGCGAAGCTCGCCGACGACGCCAAGAGCGGCGACTACAAGACGGCGCTGCTGCCCGTGCAGCAGGACGGAACCCTGAGCGAGGAGGCCACCGACAGCGTCGTCAAGGACGTGCTCGGAGGCACCGTGAAGAGCCCCGAGGAGGGTGCCGCCGTCCGCGTCGGCATCAAGAACGCCACCGGCGACAAGGACACCACCGAGAAGGCCCGCGTCGTCCTGGTCAACGGCGGCTACACCTTCCTGGACTCCGGTACGGCGGCCGCCGCCCAGAGCGTGTCCCAGATCACGTACGCGGACGACGCCCAGAAGGACAACGCCGTCGAGGTCGCCAAGACCCTGGGCCTGCCCACCAGCTCGGTCAAGAAGGGCACGGTCACCTCCAACGCGGACGTGTCCGTGGTCCTTGGCCAGGATTACGAGCCCTCGTCGTCGTAGGCGGGTTGCGGGTTGTGGGTTGTGGGTTGTGGGTTGTGGGACGGAGTGCGGAGCGCCTGTGGAGCGCCCGCCCCGGGGACGGCCGACAAAGGTCCGCCCGGGGCGGGCGATGGCCCTCCCAGGGGTGCCCGGAGCCAGGTCGGAGCACGGTCGGAGAAACACGTGGGGTGTCGTCGGCTGTCCGTGAGACCCTTGACTCATTACTGACCGCCGACGGAAAGCCGCGTAGTGACCGCCACGGACCGCTCCATCGAGCTCATCAAGACCGCCGCACAGGCGGCCGCAGACAAGCTCGCGCACGACATCATCGCGTACGACGTCAGCGACGTACTCTCCATCACCGACGCCTTCCTGCTGGCGTCCGCGCCCAACGACCGCCAGGTCAAGTCGATCGTCGACGAGATCGAGGAGCGGCTGAACAAGGAGCTCGGCACCAAGCCGGTCCGCCGCGAGGGCGACCGCGAGGCCCGCTGGGTACTGCTCGACTACGTCGACATCGTGGTGCATGTGCAGCACAGCGAGGAGCGTGTCTTCTACGCTCTGGAGCGGCTGTGGAAGGACTGCCCGGAGGTCGACCTGCCTGCCGACGCCAAGGCGACCCGAGGCAAGGGCGCAGAGCACGCCAAGCTCCAGGATGCGGGGGACGTCGCCGAGCTCGGAGAGCTGCGGTGAACGCCGCGGGTGCCGAGGCCGGGAAGAAGCCCGGCCGGGGCCGCCGTGTCATCCTCTGGCGGCACGGCCAGACGTCCTGGAACGTGGAGCGGCGTTTCCAGGGCACCACGAACGTCGAGCTGACCGAGATCGGCGTCGGTCAGGCCCGCCGCGCCGCCCGGCTGCTCGCCTCGCTGAAGCCCGACGCGATCGTCGCCTCGGACCTCAAGCGCGCCGCCGACACGGCCGCCGAGCTCTCCGTGCTCACCGGCCTCGACGTCACCCACGACGAGGCCCTGCGCGAGACCTACGCGGGCGTCTGGCAGGGGCTGACGCACGACGAGATCATCGCCCGGCACGGCGAGGAGTACGACGCCTGGAAGCGCGGTGAGTCCGTGCGCCGCGGCGGAGGCGAACTGGAGAGCGAGGTCGCCGACCGCGCCGCCCCCGTGGTGCTGCGGCACGCCGAAAAACTCCCCGACGAAGGCACCCTCGTGGTCGTCAGCCACGGCGGCACGATCCGTACCACCATCGGTCGCCTTCTCGGTCTGGAGTCCCAGCACTGGGAGAGCCTCGGCGGCCTCTCCAACTGCTGCTGGTCCGTCCTTGGGGAGGGCGCCCGCGGCTGGCGCCTCCTGGAGCACAACGCCGGCACGCTGCCGGAACCGGTGCTCGGAGACGACGACTGAGCGGCCACGGCAGGCCGGTCTCCGGTCCCGCAGACCCGTCGGGACCGGATTTCACTTTCCGGCTGGTCGCAGGCTAAAGTTCTTCTTGTTCGCCCCGCCGGGCGGGAAGAACATACGGGGCTATAGCTCAGTTGGTAGAGCGCCTGCATGGCATGCAGGAGGTCAGGAGTTCAATTCTCCTTAGCTCCACAGATCAACTCTTTTGAGTTGTCAAAGATCAGTGGTGAAGGATCCCGTCCCCATCAGGGGGCGGGATTTTTCGTTGCCGTCATTTCTGGACAGCTGTCGGTGCCACCCGTAGGTCTCTGAGCCGAGCCGTCCGCAGGTGCGTCTCCTCGTCGTCCGGCTGGTAGACCACGATCCGGCACTCGGGCATGCCGTGGATCGACAGCGAGACGGATGTCATCCGCAGCTCACCGACCACCGTGTGCCGGAACGTCTTCACCCGCTGGCCCGGCCGCGCCACGTCGCCGTCACGCCACAGCTGGTCGAACAGCGGGCTGGCCTCCGACAGCCTGCGTATGAAGTCCTCCCACACGGGTTCGCCGGCATGGAGCCCGTACGGCGAACGCATGGTCGCCACCATCACCGGGAGCTCGCTCTCCCGGAACACCAGCGGGCAGTCCTCCTCGGGCACCGTGAACAGCGACCACAGGGCGTTGCGCGGCTGAGTCTCGGCGGTTCCCGGCATGAAGAACAGGTCGCGGTAGGCGGGGTTGGTGGCGAGGATGTCGAACCGTGAGTTGTAGACCACCGCCGGGTGCGGATCGAGGGCCTCGAGGATGGCCCGCACCTCCGGGCCCACCGCTTCCGCGGCGGTCTGCGGATCCGCCTCGTACGGCACCTCGGCCAGGTTGTACAGATGCTCGCGCTCCGGCTGGTCGAGGCGCAGCGTGCGCGCCACCGCGTCCAGGACCTGCGCGGACGCGTTGATCGGACGCCCCTGCTCCAGCCAGGTGTACCAGGTGACGCCCACGCCGGAGAGCTGCGCGACCTCTTCGCGGCGCAGTCCTGGTGTGCGGCGCCGGAAGCCCGGCGGCATCCCCACGTCGGCCGGTGTCACCCGGGCCCTCCTGCCGCGCAGGAAGGCGGCCAGCTCCTGCCTGCGGCGCTGTGTCGTGTTCATCGGCGTCACATCCCCCGTCGTCCATCGTCCGTGCTCGGCCCGTCCGCTGCCAGGTGCTGTCAGTACCAGCATCGGCGGGCTCTCGTTACCCGTACCCGGTTGTCGTCAGGCTCGGTGCCATGACGACGACAACCCCCTCGGGACCAGGTCCCACAGCAGGTCCAAGTCCTGCGACCAGTAAAGACCCTGGCACTGACAATCGCTCCGGACGGCTGCTCGCGGTCGTGCTCGCGGCCCAGTTCATGGCACTGCTCGACGTCTTCATCGTGAACGTCGCGGTGCCCACGATCGGTTCCGAACTCCACGCGTCCGGTGCCGCCCTGCAGTTGGTGGTCGCCGGATACACCATCGCGTACGCCGTGCTGCTGATCACCGGAGCGCGACTGGGCGACCGGCTGGGCCACCGCCGTGTCTATCTGGGCGGGCTCGCACTGTTCACAGCCGCCTCGCTGGCCTGCGGACTCGCTCAGGGCGCCGGTGAGTTGATCGCCTTCCGGCTGGTCCAGGGCGCCGGATCGGCCGCGATGATCCCGCAGGTACTCAGCCTGATCCAGCGCAACTTCACCGGAGAGGGGCGGACCCGGGCGCTCGGCGCGTACGCGGCGGTCCTCGCGACCGGCGCCGCCGCGGGACAGGTGCTGGGCGGCGTCCTGGTCAGCGCCGATCTGTTCGGCACCGGCTGGCGGCCGATATTCCTGGTCAACGTGCCCGTGGGCGTCGCACTCCTGGCCGCCGGCAGGCGCGTACTGCCGCGGGAGGACACTCGGGCTCTTGAGCGTTCACGCGGCCTCGACCTGCCGGGGCTCGTCCTCCTCGCCGCCGCCGTCTCGCTGTGCACTGTGCCGCTCGTGCTGGGGCAGGAGGAGGACTGGCCGCTGTGGTCATGGCTTTCGCTGGGCGCGGCCGCGGTGTGCTTCGCACTGTTCTGCCTGTACGAGTCCCGGCTCGCCCGGCGCGGCGGGGCACCGCTGATCGCGCCGAGGATGCTGCGCCATCCCGGCGTCGGCCTCGCGGTCTTCCGGCTGCTGGCCGTGATGGCGGTGAACGCGGGCTTCCTGTTCACGCTCACGCTGCACATCCAGGGCGGGCTCGGCTACAGCGCACTGCGCGCGGGACTCACCTTCGCGCCGACCGCGGTGGTCTTCGGCCTGGTCGGTCTGACCTGGCGCAACTGGCCCACGTCCTGGCAACGCGCCCTGATTCCGGCCGGGTTCGCGCTCGCCGCCGTCTCCGTGGTCGGCGTCGGACGTGTGCTGAAGGCCGGGGGCGACGGCGGCCTCTGGCTGTACATCGCGTTCGCGGGGTTGGGTGCGGGTCTCGCGCTCGCATTCAGTCCCACCCTCACCAAGGCCCTGGCCACCGTGCGGGCCGAGGACGCGGCGGACGCCAGCGGTCTGCTCGCGACGGTCACTCAGCTCGGTCAGCTGATCGGTGTCGCGGCGTTCGGCACACTCTTCCTGAACCGGCTTGAGTCACTTGGGGCCTCCGGGGCGTATACCTCTGCGGACGCGCTCCTCGTGTGCACGTATGCCCTGGCCGGGACGGCCACGCTGGGTGCTGTGTCCGGACTGGTACGCAGGCGTCGCTGACCGTATTGCTCCGGCCGTGGCAGAATCAAACGGCCGGAAGGGGGCGCGGCCCGACGGGAGGGAGTAGCGATGCCTGCGAGCATCCTCGAGGAGGTCGACGATCTTCTCGAAGCGGCACAGACGCGCAGAAAAGTCACTCTCCTTGACTGCCCTTCCTGCGGATCGCTCCATGTCGCCCAGGTTCTCGGTGACAACGGAGGGATCTCCTACGTGTGCACGGCCTGCGGCCACAGCTGGAGCTGATCGATGGGTGCGCACAGGCGAAAATGCGATTGGTGCGGCAGTGGTACGCCAATTGTCCGCGACATGGAACCGGTCAACCACGACTACCAATACTGGTGCGAGGAGTGCGCGCGGGCGCTGATCATAAAAGGCGACCCGATCGAGACGTACCGCGAACTGGAGGGCGAGCCGATCTACGGCCGGCTCCTCGACGAGCACTGCACCCTCAAACGGTTCTATTCGTTCGCCACAGCCTGAGCCCGATGAGGGCCAGGAAAGCTGAACCGGCGCCTACGTAGAGTGCCGACAGCGTCAACTCGATGCCGGTCTGATGAAGTTCGAGCCTGCCGGGGCCGTGCGGTACCCACCACAGTGCGTACGAGAAGAAGGCCGGCGCCGTGCAGATGGCGGCGGGTCGGCTGGTTGTCGCGAGGAGCAGGAGCATCGGTACGCACCACACCCAGTGGTGCGACCACGACACCGGGCTGATCAGCAGAGCCGTCACAGCGCACGCGACCACCGCCCAGGCCCGCTGCCCGCGCAGTTCGGCGGCCACGGCGAGGGTGAGGCCCGCTGCGCCCGCCACGGCCGCCGTGGCGGCCCACCAGGCGCCGGGCGCCGTGGTGTGCAGCAGCCGGGCCAGGACGCCGCGCAAGGACTGGTTCGCGGTGTCCTCGACGAGCCCCACGCGACCCGCCTCGAAGATCATGCGGGTCCAGAAGCGCCATGAGTCGTACGGCAGGACGGCCGCCGCCAGCAGCGTTGCCCCGGCGAACGTGGCGGCCGCCCCGCGCGCGTGTCGTAACCACGGTCCTCCGGAGCCTCGCCTCGCGTACTCCACAAGGCCGGTGGCCAGCAGGAACACCGCGAACAGCGCGGGTGTCAGTTTGACCGCCGCCGCGATTCCGATACCCACCCCGGCCCAGCGGTGCCCGGGTCGCCGGGACAGGTCCCACAGCACCAGCACGGCGAGCAGCAGATTGATCTGCCCGTATCGCAGTGTCGTCCACACCGGCTCGGACCACACGGCCGCCGCCGAGATCCACCAGACGCTCTCCACGCGTGCGTGCCCGGCGATTCGCAGTGAGAGGGCCACGAACACCACAAGAAGGGCCAGATTTCCGGCCGTTGCCAGGGTTCGCATGCTCGCCGTGTCCAGCAGCGTCAGCGGGGTGAACAGCAGTGCGGCGAACGGCGGGTAGGTGGTGGGCAGATGGGCCTCGGTCGTGCGCAGTGCGTAGAGGTCGCCGCCCGCGCGGACCGTCTCGCCCTCCGCCCGGTACACCATGAGGTCGATCATCGACACGTGCGCGGCCCGCTGCGCGCACCAGAAGGCCGCGAACGACAGCAGGCACGCACCCAGGGCAACGGGCACCCGGCGGAGACGGGGCACGGCGATCACGGTCACGAAGACCGACACTATCCCGCATATCCGTATTGTCCGTACGGCACGGAAACGATTTGGTGGAGCACCCGGAGGACCGTGTAATGTTGGCGTCGCCGCCAGGGAAACCGGGGCGACGCGGTCAATACGCGGCTTCGCCGCTTGACCGCGAGGGGCTATAGCTCAGTTGGTAGAGCGCCTGCATGGCATGCAGGAGGTCAGGAGTTCAATTCTCCTTAGCTCCACAGACGTTGAAAGCGGGCCACCCGATCAGGGTGACCCGCTTCTTCGTGTTCAGCGACCGCTGCCGAGCGCCCGGCGGCCGCGCCCCTGGGAGAGTACGGGCAGGTTGTTGCGCGCCGGAGCGGAGGACCGGGTGTCCTCCTCCAGGCGCAGCGCCAGCGCCGGGCAGCGTCGTACGGCACGCAGGGCCTTCGCCTCCGCGTACCGGGGCACCGATGCCTGCGCGACGGTGGGGAAGCCGTCGGCGCCCAGTTCGAAGACTTCCGGAAGGATGTCCGCGCACAGGCCGTGGCCGCGGCACAGCGTCCAGTCGACGTAGATCTTCTGGCGGGGGGGACCCGCCTCCAGCTGGTTCTGGCCGCCCGGGATGCCCTTCGGGGTCTGGCCGCCCTCGAAGAGCGGCAGAACGCCCTCCACGGGCCTTCCGCAGCCGTTGCCGAGGACATGCGCGGCCAGGTCGTCGGTGAAGGCTTTGAGCGTCGACTCGATGAACATCGCGGAGCCGTCCGGGTGCGAGCACGCGCCGCGCCGTTTCACGGCCTTGGCGACCTGCTTGACGGCCTCCAGGGCGGCCGGGCCGCCGCCGTTGAGGATGTCCTCGAGGCCGCGGGCCGCGGCGGGCAGACCGAGGTAGCAGGGACCGCACTGTCCCGCGCTCTCCTCGGCAAGCCACTGGGCCACTCGCAGCGACTCCCCGAGCGGGCAGGTCTGCTGGGTGATCGGGAGAATCGCGCCGGCGCCGAGCGCACCGCCCACGGCGTCCAGGGAGTTGCGCGAGACGATCGCCTCGTTGACGGTCGCCGCGTCCAGCCACTTGCCGTGGTATCCGCCGGTCAGCACGCCCTGTGGCATGGGCGGGGCGCCCGCGAGCTGGAGCACGTACCGCAGTGGGACGCCGGTCGGGACCTCGATCACCATGGGGCGGGCGACGGCGCCGGAGACGGTCAGCATGACGGTGCCGGGCTCGTCGTACAGGCCGGTGTTGCGGTAGCGGTCGGGGCCTATGCGGGCGGCGATGGCCAGTTGGGCGAACGTCTCGGCGTTGGACAGCAGCGTGGGCGCGCCGCCGACGCCGGTCTGCGACGCGCTGACCTTGCGGCCGGGCGGGATGGCCGGGCCACCGTCGATGGAGCGGATCAGTGAGGCGGCAGCTCCAGTGACCATGCGCACCGGATTGCGCTGCACGCGCGCGCGAAGGGGCGATCCGCGCCGGTTACTCAGGCCGCGCTCGGCCAGTGCGGCCTCCATGGACCGCTGGGTGGATTCACGGGTCACGCCGATCACGAGGGTTCGGGCGCCCATGGCCTCGGCGGCCAGCAGCGCGCCGTCCAGGATGAGGTGCGGGGCACGGTTGATGAGCACCGTGTCCTTGCGGCAGGCGGGTTCGTCCTCGCTTCCGTTGACGACGACAACGGGGCGGATGCCCTTCTTGATGGCCGATTCCGCGACGGAGCGCAGTTTTTTGGCGAAGGGGAAGCCCGCGCCGCCGCGGCCCTTCAGGGAGATCGCTTCGGCGAGGCCCGCGAGTTGCTCGCCGCCCATGGGTTCGAGCGGCCCGTGCACTTTGAGGTGCATCGGGAGGTCCAGTCGTTCAACCAGGTCGAAACCCGACGTGAGCTGCGGAAGTCCGACGACGCGGACTTCCGGGACGTCGGGCAGGGCCTCGTTCACTTAAAAGCCTCCGGAAGGGGCGTTCCATGATTCACCGGAGCCAGGAGCGTCGAAGGCACCCGGCAGTACTTCAGTCGTGGGACCGCTGTCGTACGTGTCGTTAGCGTTGTACGTGCCGTAGGCCTGGTTTGACTCACCGGTGTCGTACACATCACTTGTGCCGTACACGTTGGTGGCCGAATTGTCATAGACGGGGATGTTGTAGCCCGTGTCGTTGAGCGGGTCGTAGGCGGAGGGGGGCGCCGCACCGACGGGCGGCGGCGAGGGAATGGGCCAGCTGCCCGACATGCCTCCGTTGTCGGCGGGCTGGAACGTCTGCGTGGGCTGCATGTCCATGGGCGCCTGGAAGCGCTCGGTCGCGTCGGGGCCCGGGATGTTTGCGCCGGGGGTGCTGCCTCCGGAGACGGCACGGTAGGCGGCCGCGAAGCCGTTGCCTCCGGTGGCCGTGTTCGGGTCGTACGGGGCTTCGTACGACTGCGCGGGGGACGCCATGCGCTGTGGGGGCGCGTACGTGTCCTGCGGAGACTGTCGGGAGGCGAAGCCCGGCTGCGATTGGCCCGAGGCGGCGGCACGGGATGCCTCCAGATCCTCGCGGGCGAAGCGGGTCCCGGTGCGGTTGTTCTCGCCGAGGATCGCGAGGATCCGCTCGGCGATGGCGCGCTTGAAGGGGCCGGAGGACGAGCGCAACGCCAGGGCGACCGCCACGAAGATCAGGCAGAGGCTGTACATCACCGTGACGTAGGTCGCGGCGGGACGCCCCGCGTACAGGCCGTGCACCAGGGCCGAGCACCAGGCCGGGTACGCCAGCATGTGCACGGCTCGCCAGCGGGCCGCGACCGGCGCGGGGGACGCGAAGGCGCCGCGCAGGGCGCCGGTGACGGCTGTGAAGATCATGAGCAGGCCGGCCAGGGAGCCGAAGCCGATGAGTCCGTTGGTGCCCGTGATGCCGAGCCCGAAGGGGACCACCGCGGCGAACAGTGTGGTGTGGTCCAGCACCAGTTTGACCGAGACGTGCAACAGGAGGAAGGCGACCGAGGACACTGCGGTCGTCCTGTGCACGGCCTGCGCGATCAGCCGCTGGCGCGTGTTGAGGAACAGCCGGTCGGTCGCGACGATTCCCCACACCACGGAGCAGGTGAGGGCGACCAGCGACAGCACGCCGGCGCCGAAGTTGAGGAAGTCGCGCAGGCCGTCACCTCCGACCAGCACGACCATGGGTATGAGCAGCAGCGCGGCAGCCGTCAGCGCCCCGTAAGCCGATCGGCCCGGTTGAGGGAGCGAGCTGTTCTTGCGAAGAGGGGTCATGGGGGTTACTCCCAAACAGTTCGGGGAAGCGGTCCCGAAGCCGCACTCTAAGTCGAGCCATACCTACGAGTGCGACGTTTGAGTTATTGCGTTGTTATCTAAGGGTGCTGGGGCCCTTGTGTTGTCCCTTAGAGTCCGTTACGCGAAGTAACATTTGAACGCGGTTCAATTTATTGTGACGATTCTGTGCAGTGGCACGGCGTGTCGGCCGGTCCTCGGAAGCTCGTCGCGGCCCGCACGGGCGCTGCGGTACCCTGACGCCATGCGTGCCGTACGCCTTCTGCTTAGCGAGCCGCGCTGACCAGTCCCGGCCACTGACGAATCGTGGTCGGCATCGGCGCGGCGTCCCCTCCTGTGCGAGGGGTTTTTTCATTTCCTGAGCCGCTGGCAGAGACGATCGATGGAGCTTTGAGGATCATGAGCGAGACGAATACCGCTGCCGCCTCCGAGGTGGCCGCGCCGCACCGCTACACGGCCGCGCTGGCCGCTGAGATCGAGGCACGCTGGCAGGACTTCTGGGACGCCGAGGGGACGTACGAGGCGCCGAACCCGAGCGGTGACCTGGCGGGCGACCCCGGGTTGGTCGCCAAGCCCAAGAAGTTCATCATGGACATGTTCCCGTACCCCTCCGGTACGGGCCTGCACGTCGGCCACCCCCTGGGATACATCGCCACCGATGTATCCGCCCGGTACCAGCGCATGACGGGCCACAACGTCCTGCACACCCTGGGCTTCGACGCCTTCGGACTGCCCGCGGAGCAGCACGCCGTGTCGACGGGCGAGCACCCTCGGATCACCACCGAGGCGGCCATCAACAACATGAAGGCCCAGCTGCGTGCGCTGGGCCTGGGCCACGACAAGCGCCGGTCGTTCGCCACGATCGACCCGGACTACTACAAGTGGACCCAGTGGATCTTCCTGCAGATCTTCAACTCCTGGTACGACGACGAGGCGGACAAGGCCCGCCCGATCGCCGAGCTGGTCGCCCAGTTCGAGAGCGGCGAGCGTGCCGTACCGGCAACTGACGGCCACGCGCGCGCGTGGAACGAGCTGACCGCCACCGAGCGCGCCGACGTCCTGAGCGAGTACCGCCTGGCGTACGCCTCCGACGCGCCCGTCAACTGGTCGCCCGGCCTGGGCACCGTACTGGCCAACGAGGAAGTCACCGCCGACGGCCGTTCCGAGCGGGGCAACTTCCCCGTCTTCAAGGCCAAGCTGCGCCAGTGGAACATGCGCATCACCGCGTACGCCGACCGGCTGCTGGCCGACCTGGACGCACTGGACTGGCCCGAGGCCATCAAACTGCAGCAGCGCAACTGGATCGGCCGCTCCGAGGGCGCCCGCGTCCACTTCCCGATCGACGGCGAGCGCATCACCGTCTTCACCACGCGCCCGGACACCCTGTTCGGTGCGACCTACATGGTGCTGGCGCCCGAGCACCCGCTGGTCGAGAAGTTCACCCCGGACGCGTGGCCCCAGGGCACGCACGAGGCGTGGACCGGCGGTCACGCGAGCCCGGCCGAGGCCGTCGCCGCGTACCGCGCGCAGGCCGCCTCCAAGTCGGACGTCGAGCGACAGGCCGAGGCCAAGGACAAGACCGGCGTCTTCATCGGCGCGTACGCGACCAACCCGGTCAACGGCGAACAGGTCCCGGTCTTCATCGCCGACTATGTCCTGATGGGCTATGGCACCGGCGCGATCATGGCCGTGCCGGCCGGCGACCAGCGCGACTTCGAGTTCGCGCGCGCCTTCGAGCTGCCGATCCACTGTGTCGTCGAGCCGACCGACGGCCGTGGCACCGACACGACGTCTTGGGAGAACGCCTTCGGGTCGTACGACGCGAAAATCATCAACTCCACCAACGACGAAATCTCCCTGGACGGCCTGGGCGTCGTCGAGGCCAAGGCGCGCATCACCGAGTGGCTGGCGGACCGGGGCATCGGCGAGGGGACCGTCAACTTCCGGCTGCGTGACTGGCTGTTCAGCCGCCAGCGCTACTGGGGAGAGCCCTTCCCGATCGTCTACGACGAGGACGGCATCGCCCACCCGCTGCCCGAGTCGATGCTGCCGCTGGAGCTGCCCGAGGTCGACGACTACTCGCCGCGCACCTTCGACCCGTACGACGCGAACACGTCCCCGGAGACCCCGCTGTCCCGCAACCAGGACTGGGTCGACGTCACGCTGGACCTGGGCGACGGCCGTGGTCCGCAGCGCTACCGACGCGAGACCAACACCATGCCCAACTGGGCCGGTTCCTGCTGGTACGAGCTGCGCTACCTGGACCCGCACAACGACCAGAAGCTGGTCGACCCGGCTATCGAGCAGTACTGGATGGGCCCGCGCGAGGGACAGCCGACCGGCGGCGTCGACCTGTACGTCGGCGGCGCCGAACACGCCGTACTGCACCTGCTGTACGCGCGCTTCTGGTCGAAGGTGCTGTTCGACCTGGGCCACATCTCCTCGGCCGAACCGTTCCACAAGCTGTTCAACCAGGGCATGATCCAGGCTTACGTGTACCGCGACAGCCGGGGTATCGCCGTGCCCGCCGCCGAGGTGGAGGAGCGCGACGGCGCGTACTACTACCAGGGCGAAAAGGTCTCCCGACTGCTGGGCAAGATGGGCAAGTCCCTGAAGAACGCGGTCACTCCGGACGAGATCTGCGCCGAGTACGGGGCGGACACGCTGCGCCTGTACGAGATGGCGATGGGCCCCCTGGACGTGTCGCGGCCGTGGGACACGCGCGCGGTGGTGGGCCAGTACCGGCTGCTGCAGCGGCTGTGGCGCAACGTCGTGGACGAGGTCTCCGGCGAGGTCACGGTCGTTGACTCCGCGGCCGGCGAGGACACCCTGCGCGCTCTGCACAAGGCCATCGACGGCGTACGCCAGGACCTGGAGGGCATGCGCTTCAACACCGCCATCGCCAAGGTCACCGAGCTGAACAACCACCTGACCAAGGCGGGCGGCGCCGTGTCGCGCACGGTCGCCGAACCCCTGGTGCTGCTGATCGCACCGCTGGCCCCGCACATCGCCGAGGAACTGTGGCGCAAGCTGGGCCACTCCGACTCGGTCGTCCACCAGGACTTCCCCGTGGCCGACCCGGCGTATGTGGTGGACGAGGCCGTGACCTGCGTCGTCCAGATCAAGGGCAAGGTCAAGGCGCGCCTGGAGGTCTCCCCGTCGATCTCCGACGAGGAGCTGGAGAAGGTGGCACTGGCCGACGAGAAGGTCGTCGCCGCGCTGGGCGGTGCGGGGATCCGCAAGGTGATCGTGCGGGCGCCGAAGCTGGTGAACATCGTTCCGGCGTAGCCGGAAGGACGGCAGTCGCCTGCTTTCGAGCGCGGTTGTCGGGGTAGTCCCCTACGGGCAGGTTCGGGGTTCTTCTGGAACTCCGGGTCTGCCCGTAGCGTTTACCGTTGAAGAGTGCCGCGGCAGCTGCCGCGACCTGTCCGGAGGAGGAGTGTGGTGGAAGCCGTGATCGCAGTAATCACCCTGCTCTTCCTGCTGTTCGTGGGTTTGGGCGTGTATGCCACGGTGAAGGTGGTCGGTGCCGCCAAGCGAGGCGTGGACCGCACCATCGCGCAGGCCCGCCGCACCGTGGAGGACACCACTCTGCGCGCCAAGACACTCGCCCAGCCCGGCCCGCTCGGCGAGCTGGCCCAGCTCCGCCTGAAGCTGCGCGCCTCGATGCGGGCCACGCAGGACGCGCTGCACGCGGGCGTGACGGAGGACGAGTCCCTGAAGGAGTCCCTGGGCCTTTTCGGGCGACTAAGCGTGCACGGGCAAGAACTGGACGCGGACCTCAAGCGCCTGGAGACCGAGCCCGATCGGCGCACGCTCATCTCGTTGCTGCCCGGACTGCGCGAGCGCACCGAGCGCATCACACACTCGGCGGACTCGCTGCGCTGGGCCGCACGGGACCGGGCCCACCGGTTCGCGGACGACGACTTGGACTCGCTGAGCGCACAGATAGACGTCGAGGCCGGCGCCCTGCGGCACTGGACCACGGAGCCGGAGCCCGACGCTTCCTGGCCCGAAGCGCCGGCCCCGGACGCGGCCTCCTCCGATCGACAGACCTGGCCCGACAGCCCCGAAGCCCGTATGGCCGAGGAGCCCACACGTCCTGCGATCACCCCGCCCGGACAGCGGCCCGCCTACCCCTGGCAGAAGAAGCCCCGTCCCGAGAGCACGACTTGATCCGGCCGCACCAGCCGCAGGTGGGAGGGGCCGGGCTGCCGACCGCATGCCCCGGCAGGTAACCTCCAGCTCATGTCCCGCCATGTCGCGATCGTCACCGATTCAACGGCCTACCTGCCGCCGCGGACGATGGAGCGCCACGGCATCACAGCGGTGCCCCTGACCGTGGTCCTCGGCGACCGGGCCCTTGAAGAGGGCACCGAGATCTCGGCCCGCTCCCTTGCCCAGGCGCTGCAGAAGCGGCGCCCCGTCACCACGTCACGGCCCAGCCCCGAAGTCTTCGCCGCGACCTACCGCAAGGTCGCCGAGTCGGGCGCCACCGGCATCGTCTCCCTCCATCTGTCGTCCGAGTTCTCGGGTACCTACGACGCCGCGGTCCTCGCCGCGCGGGAGGCTCCGGTACCCGTGCGTGTGGTGGACACCGGGATGGTCGCGATGGCGCTCGGCTTCTGTGCGCTGGCCGCGGCGGAGTCCGCGGAGGCGGGGGGCACGATCGACGAGGCGGTCACGGCCGCGGAGAAACGAGCCGCCGGCACCTCCGCGTACTTCTACGTCGACACCCTCGACTATCTGCGCCGCGGCGGCCGGATCGGAGCCGCGCAGGCGCTGCTGGGCTCCGCGCTCGCGGTCAAGCCGCTGTTGCAGTTGGACGGCGGTCGTATCGAACTCCTGGAGAAGGTACGGACGGCGTCCAAGGCGATCGCCCGCCTGGAGGAGATCGTCGCCGACCGCGCGGGCAGCGCCCAGGTCGACATCGCCGTCCACCACCTCGCAGCACCCGACCGGGCCTCGGCTCTCGCAGACCGGCTGCGGGCGCGGGTGCCCGGTCTTGTGGACCTGCATGTCAGCGAGGTCGGCGCAGTGATCGGTGCACACACGGGGCCTGGGCTGCTGGGGGCGGTCGTCTCACCCCGGTGAGGCCAGAGTTGCGTGTGCGGTGTTCTGTGGCGGCTGTGGCTCCTGTGGGTGATGGAGTTATCCACAACTGAGCGGTAGTCCCCGGGAATTGAGCAAGATCATCGCGAAGTTGTCGAGGTGCTGGATTCTCGCCGCATGGCACTTCGATCACGTTCACACGCAGCCACTCCGACCAGCGGTCCGGGCCGCGGGCCCGTCTCCGACGGCCGCACCCGCCATCGCCGTCGCGATGACCGGCACCATCCCCGAAGCCGCGCCCGGCGCCGCGAGGCCTCGGCCGAGGCACTCCGCCTGCGCGCGGAGGCGCTCTTCGCCGAAAGGGCTGGAGAGCGGCAGGAGTTCGGGAACGGCAACGGGAGTGGGCCTCCGGGGGAGGGTGCGGGGGACTGGGATGTGGGGGATACCCCGAGGGGGAGAACTGCGGCGGGGATGGGCGTCGCTGATGTGTGGGGGGTTGAGGGGCGCGGCAGTGGGATTTTGGACAGGGGTGAGGGTGAAGATGAGGGTGAGTCCGGGGTGCGGGGGGTCGGGGGCGAGGGTGGCTTCCGGGGGCGCACGCCGGGTGACCATGGTGGTTTGCGGGGGAGCGGGGCGGAAGACCGTGAATCCCCCCGGGTGAGGTGGCCGGATGACCGTGACTCCTCTGCTGTGAGGTGGGCCGATGACCGTGATTCCTCTGCTGTGAGGTGGGCGGTTGACCGGGGTGCTTCAGGCGAGGGTGTGGCCGTTGACGCCGGTGTGCGTGGCGATGCTGCTTCCGGTGGGGTGGGGGAGGCGTGGCGGGATCGGGTCGGGCCCGCCGTTCGGGAGCGGATGCCGTTGTGGTTGCAGTCGCGATGCGGGCTTGAACGCAGAAGTGTGGTCGCCCTGAGCGTGCTGCTCGTCGTCGCTGCGGTCTTTGCCGTGCAGCACTTCTGGGTCGGCCAGCCTCAGTCGGTGCGGGCTCCTGAGGTGGTCCGGGCGGCGGCTCCGTTCGGCGAAGCGGCCGGACAGGCGAAGCAGCAGGAGTTGGCGCCGGATGCCGCGGCGGGGTCGCCCGGCCCGGTCGGTGCGGCCGGGACGGTGATCGTGGTGGATGTCAGCGGCAAGGTGCGCAGTCCCGGGCTCCAACGCCTGCGAGCCGGTTCTCGCGTGGAGGACGCGCTGCGAGCCGCGGGCGGAGTGCGTCCGGGCACGAATACCGAAGGACTCAACCGCGCCCGCCTTCTCGTGGACGGCGAACAGGTCGCGGTCGGTGTGCCTGCGCTCGTCGGAGGATCGGGAGCGGCCGGCAGCGCCGCATCCGTCGGCGGTGCCGCTCCCGCCGCTCCCGTCTCACTCACCGCGGCCACCGTGGAGCAGCTCGACGGCCTCCCGGGCGTGGGCCCCGTCCTGGCCCAGCACATCGTCGACTACCGCACCCAGAACGGAGGCTTCCGCTCGGTGGACGAGCTTCGTGAGGTCAATGGGATCGGCGACCGCCGGTTCGCCGATCTTCGGAATCTGGTGCGGCCGTGAGCGGGCGGAGGGTTGTGCGCTTCGCTGGTGCTGGTGCTGGTGCTGGTGCTGGTGCGGGGCCCGGGGGTGGTGCTGATGCCGGTGAGGCTGATGGCGGCGCCGTGAACCGGCGGGCTGTGCATGCTGCCTCGGGCCAGCGGCTGGGAGCCTCGAATCCCCGGGAGGAAGGGCCGACGGACTTACGGCTCGTGCCGCCCGCGTTGGCAGCCTGGGTTACGGCAGCGGTGACGCTTGGGGGACCGCCCGGGTGGGTCGCGGGCGTGGCGGTGGTCTGCCTGGTCGTGGGTGGGGCGTTGCTGATTGCGGGTCGAAGGGGGGCGCACCGCGACAGTGAGGAGGGGCGCGCGGGACGACGATTCGGCTTCGGAGAAGGGCAACACGGAGATCGGTTCCGGGAGGGGTTGGAGGGAAGCCGGTTCCGGGAGGGGGCGGAGGGAGGGCGGTTCCGAGATGGGCTGGAGGGGCGTCGATTCCGGGACGCGCCGGAGGTACGTCGGCTCGGTGAACGGCGAGAAGGGATCCCCTTCGCCGATGGGCGCCGGGGAGAGCGGACGCATAGGTGGCCCCGGGTGTCTGTTGCCGCAGTGCTGCTGTGTGTCGCCGCGGCCGCTGCTTCCGCCGGGTTGCACGGGGCGGATCTGCGGCGGGGGCCCGTTCCTGCCCTGGCACGGCAGTACGCGCAGGTGACCGTCGAGGTCGAGGTCACCTCCGATGCACGGCTCACCCGGCCACGGGTCAAGGGAGATCACGCGGCTCCGACGGCAGTGCTGCTCGATGCTGAGGTCCGGCGGCTGATGCGGGCGGACGGGACCGATGTGCTGATGCGTACACCGGTGCTGATGATCGTCGAAGCCGGCTCGGCAAGGGGCTCGCCTCCGCTGTCCGATGAGCGTTCGCCCTGGCTGTCGCTGCTGCCGTCCACGCGTTTGCGGGTTGCCGCGCGGCTCGCGCCCGCTCTGTCGGGTGGGGACGAGATCGCGGCGGTGTTGCGGGTGCGGGGGAGTGCGCCGCTGGAGGTGGTGGGGGAGCCATCCGGGCCACAGCAGTTCGCGGGCGGGCTGCGTGCGGGCTTGCGGCAGGCGACCGACGGATTGGACGCGGACGCGCGGGCGCTGCTTCCGGGGCTGGTCGTGGGGGACACGGCACGGGTCACACCGGAGTTGGACGAAGCGTTCAAGGCGACGGATCTCACGCATCTTCTCGCGGTCAGTGGCGGCAACTTCACGATCTTGCTCGCTCTTTTCATCGGACCACCCGGCCTCGCCCAGCGTGTCGAGCGGCGTGGGCTCGCACCGCGGCTCGGCGTACCGCTACGGGCCACCGCGCTGTTCGGCGGCGCGCTGACGATCGGCTTCGTGATCGTGTGCCGACCGGACCCGAGTGTGCTGCGGGCCGCGGCCTGCGGATCGATCGCGCTGCTCGCCATCGCCACCGGGCGCCGCAGATCGCTGATCCCCGCGCTGGCCACGGCCGTCCTGCTCCTGGTGCTGTACGACCCCTGGCTGTCCCGCAGTTACGGCTTTGTGCTCTCCGTCCTGGCGACCGGTGCGCTGCTCACCCTGGCGCCACGGTGGAGTGCCGCGCTTCAGAGGCGTCGGGTGCCGCCGCGCCTGGCCGAGGCGCTCGCCGCCGCCGGTGCCGCACAGGCCGTGTGCGCGCCCGTCGTCGCGGTCCTCTCGGCCAGGGTGAGTCTGGTGGCGGTGCCGTGCAATCTGCTCGCGGAGTTCGCGGTCGCGCCGGCCACCGTGCTGGGCTTCGCGACGATGGCGACAGCCTCGGTCGCACTGCCCGCCGCCAAGGCCCTGGCGTGGTGCGCGAGTTGGCCCGTTCAGTGGATCGCGGACATCGCTCGTACCGGGGCGGCGCTGCCCGGCGGGGGAGTGGACTGGCCGGGCAGTTGGACGGGGGCGCTGCTGCTCGCCCTTGCGGTTGTGGCCGTGGTATTTGTCGGCCGACGACTCCTGAGACATCCGTGGCTGACCGGTGTCTGCGGGGCGCTGCTCCTGTTGGCCGTGGTGCAGCCGCCGCCGCTCACCAGAGTGATCACGGGGTGGCCACCGCCCGGCTGGCGGATGGCGATGTGTGACGTGGGGCAGGGAGACGCGACGGTGCTCGCCGCGGGTGCCGGTACGGCTGTGGTGGTGGACGCCGGGCCCGACCCGATACTGGTGGACCGGTGTCTGGGCGCGCTCGGAGTCACCCGCATTCCGCTCGTCGTACTCACGCATTTTCATGCCGATCATGTGGCAGGGCTGGAAGGCGTGCTGCGCGGGCGTTCGGTGGGTGCGATCGAGACGACCGGTCTCGAAGAGCCGGCGGACCAGGCCGAGTTCGTGAGACGGGAGGCCGCGGCACGGCACATCCCGGTGACGCGGGCCGTGTCGGGGGAACGGCGCCGCACGGGCGGTCTCGACTGGCAGGTGCTGTGGCCGCCGCCGAGCTCGGCCCCCACTCCGGATGGCCCGAACGACGCCAGTGTCACCCTGCTCGTACGGTCGGCGGGACTGCGGATGCTGCTGCTCGGCGATCTCGAACCCCCGGCTCAGCAAACGTTGTTGAGATCGCCCGCGGCAGCTGAGCTGGGAGCCGTGGACGTGCTCAAGGTCGCCCATCATGGCTCGGCCTACCAGGACCCCGACCTGATACGCAGGGTGGCCCCGCGGCTCGCGCTCATCTCGTGCGGCGAGGACAACCCGTACGGGCATCCGGCGCCCAGCACCGTCGCGGCGCTGCGCGCCGGGGGTGCCGTGGTGCTGCGGACCGACGAGGACGGGGCGCTGGCGGTCGTAGGTGCGGGCGGCGGGCTGAGCGTGGCGAGACACTGAGCCCATGAATTCCGCACAGGCCGACGCCTACCTCCGCAGGATCGGGGCTCAGTACCCCGCGTGGCCCACCTCCGATGCTCTGCGTGAGCTTCACCGCCGCCATCTGGAGACGGTGCCGTTCGAGAACCTGTCGATTCACCTCGGCGAGGAGATCGTGCTGGAGGAGAAGAGGCTGCTGGACAAGTTGGTGGGCGCGAGAAGAGGTGGCTTCTGCTACGAACTGAACGGGGCGTTCGGGGCGTTGCTGGGAGCGCTGGGCTTCGATGTGACGCTGCTGGCGGGGCGGGTGTACGACGACGAGGGGCGGCTCGGGATTCCGTACGACCATCTCGCGCTGCGTGTGCGGACGGTGGACGGGGGCGACTGGCTGACCGACGTCGGGTTCGGGGCGCTCAGCCTCTATCCGCTGGCGTTCGGGGAGAGGGGGGAACAGGAGGAGCCCGGGGGCATGTTCCGGGTCGTCGAGGCGGGGCCGGACGCAGCGGGGGTGCGGGGCGCCGGAGGGTCGAGGGAAAGGGAGGATCTCGATGTCATCCGGAACGGCAAGGTGCAGTACCGCTTGGAGGTACGGCCGCGGGTGCTCAAGGACTTCGTGACGGGGGTCTGGTGGCACAGCACCTCGCCGACGTCGCATTTCGCGCGGTCGTTGGTCTGTTCGCGGGTCACCGGGGACGGCGGCAGGATCACGCTCAGCGGTCGGAGCTTCACGGTGACGGCGCCTGACGGGGCGAAGGAGGTGTCGGAACTGGCCACGGACGAGGAGGTGCTGGCGACCTATCGCGAGCAGTTCGGGATCGAGCTGGGGAAGGTGCCGGAGGTACGGAAGGTGGAGGAGGTGAGGGAGGCGAGAGAGGCGAGAGAGGCGGGCTGATCGCACCGGCGGCGCTGGGTGAGGAGACTGCCCAGGGCCGGGTCCCATAGGGGCACTCGTGGGTGGCGCCGGCGCAGGGGAGTGCGTGGGCCGGCAGCGTGCCGTGGACGCTTCGTCGGGGGAGCCGGCTGACCCCGGCGTAGATCGTGTCTGGCACCGGTTGTGTCTGGCACCGGGCGGGCCTGGCACCACCGGGTGGGCCTGGTGTCGGGTGGGCCTGGTGTCGGTCGAGGTCCGGGGTGTCGGAAAATGTCTGGGTGAGCGATGTGAGACATGTGCTGGTGCTGCCCGACCGTGACGCCGCCGAAGAGGCCGCGCAGGCACTGGGTGACAGGTTCGGGTTGGATGAGGAACCGCAGCTCTTGCGGGACGCGCTGGCCGGTGAGGACGACGCCGAGGACGCGCAGTGGCTGGTGGTGCTGCGGGACACCGAGGCGCGACTCGACCCGAAGGAACTGGACGAGTTCGTGGCGGAGTGGGACGGCTGGCGCGAGGAGCCGTAGCGCTCCGCGGGGGTGCCGGGTGCCGGGCACTCGCGCCGCGATGTCAGTGGCGCGTGGGATGCTTGTCGGGATGGCCAGGAAGACTGCTAATGACGACCCTCTCGCCCCCGTCACGCTTGCGGTGGGCCAGGAGGATCTCCTGCTCGACCGTGCCGTGCAGGAGGTGGTGGCCGCTGCCAGGGCCGCCGACGCCGACACGGACGTACGGGACCTCAGCCCGGACCAGTTGCAGCCGGGCACGCTTGCCGAGCTGACGAGTCCGTCGCTCTTCGCCGAGCGGAAGGTCGTGGTCGTACGCAATGCGCAGGATCTGTCGGCCGACACGGTCAAGGACGTGAAGGCGTATCTGGGGGCGCCCGCCGAGGAGATCACCCTGGTGCTGCTGCACGCGGGTGGGGCCAAGGGCAAGGGGCTGCTCGATGCCGCGCGCAAGGTGGGGGCGCGGGAGGTGGCGTGTCCCAAGATGACGAAGCCGGCGGATCGGCTGGCGTTCGTGCGGAGTGAGTTCCGGGCGGTGGGCAGGGCCGCCACGCCTGAGGCCTGTCAGGCGCTCGTGGACTCCATCGGGAGTGAGCTGCGGGAGCTGGCTTCCGCGGTGTCGCAGCTGACCGCGGATGTTGACGGGACGATCGACGAGGCCGTTGTCGGGAGGTACTACACGGGGCGGGCCGAGGCGTCGAGTTTCACCGTGGCCGATCGGGCCGTGGAGGGGCGGGCGGCGGAGGCGTTGGAGGCGTTGCGGTGGTCTCTGTCGACCGGGGTCGCGCCGGTGCTGATCACCAGCGCGTTGGCGCAGGGGGTGCGGGCGATCGGGAAGTTGTCGTCCGCGCGGGGCGGGCGGCCGGCCGACCTTGCCCGTGAGCTCGGTATGCCGCCGTGGAAGATCGACCGGGTTCGGCAGCAGATGCGGGGGTGGACTCCGGATGGGGTTTCTGACGCTCTGCGGGCGGTTGCCGAGGCTGACGCCGGGGTCAAGGGTGGTGGGGACGATCCTGAGTACGCCCTGGAGAAGGCTGTTGTGGTGATTGCTCGGGCTGCGCGGTCCCGGCGGGGGTAGGTGCCCGGCGTTGGTGTCGGCCTGGGAGTTTTTCGCCCCCTCCGCCCCTGCCCGTCCCTTGTTCCGGGGGGGGGGGGGGCGCCCCCCCCCCCCCCCCCCCCCCCGGGCCCGCACGCAAAAAACGCCCGGGGGGGGGTTGAGCGCCGCCCGGGTGGGGGGGGGGGCCA
>NZ_JBHXMF010000069.1:0-47457 GCF_042721055.1 Streptomyces sp. NPDC058470 | reverse complement strand
GTCTGGGGCGGAGCCCCAGGAACAAGGGACGGGTAGGGGCGGAGGGGGCGAAAAACCACCCCCACCCCCCGCCCCCCGTCAGTCGACCTCGGCCACCGCCTGCGCGAACTGCGCCTTGTACAGCCGCGCATACGCCCCGTCGGACGCGAGCAGCTCCGCATGAGCGCCCTGCTCGACGATCGCCCCGTTCTCCATCACCAGAATGGTGTCCGCGTCCCGGATCGTCGACAGCCGGTGCGCGATCACGAACGACGTACGCCCATGCGCGAGCTTCGCCATCGCCTTCTGGATCAGAACCTCGGTCCGGGTGTCGACCGACGACGTCGCCTCGTCAAGCACCAGGATCACCGGATCCGACAGGAACGCCCGGGCGATGGTGATGAGCTGCTTCTCACCCGCGCTCACCCCCGTCCCCTCGTCGTCGATGACGGTGTCGTACCCGTCGGGCAGCGTACGGATGAACCGGTCGGCGTGCGCGGCCCGCGCGGCCTCCTCGATCTCCCCGCGAGTGACGGCCCGCGAGGCCCCGTACGCGATGTTCTCCGCGATGGTCCCCCCGAACAGCCAGGTGTCCTGGAGCACCATGCCGATACCGGCCCGGAGTTCGTCCCGGGACATGGCGGCGATGTCGACCCCGTCGAGGGTGATCCGCCCCCCGGTGACCTCGTAGAACCGCATGAGCAGGTTGACCAGCGTGGTCTTGCCGGCGCCCGTCGGTCCCACGATCGCGACCGTGTGACCGGGCTCCACCTTCAGCGACAGATCCTCGATGAGCGGCTTCTCGGGGTCGTAGCGGAAGGACACGTTCTCCAACGCGACCCGGCCCCGCAGCTCGGCGGGACGGATCGCAGGCACCGGATCGGCCTCCTGCTCGTCCGCGTCGAGCAGTTCGAAGATCCGCTCGGCGGAGGCGACGCCGGACTGCACCAGGTTGGCCATCGAGGCGACCTGGGTCAGCGGCATCGAGAACTGCCGGGAGTACTGGATGAAGGCCTGCACGTCACCGATGGACAGCGAGCCGGAAGCGACCCGCAGACCGCCGACCACGGCCACCAGCACATAGTTCAGGTTCGACACGAACATCATCAGCGGCTGCATGACGCCGCTGTTGAACTGCGCCTTGAACCCGGCCTCGTACAGCTTCTCGTTCTGCTCGGCGAACTGCGCCGCCGACTCCTCCTGCCGCCCGAACACCTTCACCAGGTTGTGCCCGGTGTACATCTCCTCGATGTGCGCGTTGAGCTTGCCGGTGGTCCGCCACTGCTGGACGAAGTGCGGCTGCGAGCGCTTACCGACACGGGTGGCGATGTAGAAGGACAGCGGCACGGTGACCAGCGCCACCAGGGCCAGCAGCGGCGAGACCCAGAACATCATCGCCAGTACACCGATGATGGTCAGCAGCGAGTTGATGAGCTGCCCCATCGACTGCTGGAGCGTCTGCCCGAGGTTGTCGAGGTCGTTGGTCGCCCGGCTGAGCACCTCACCGCGCTGCCGCTTGTCGAAGTACGACAGCGGAAGCCGCGACAGTTTCGCCTGCAGGTCCTCGCGCATCCGGTACACGGTCCGGTTGACCGACCGGTTGACCAGCCGCGTCGCCACCGCCATCAGCAGACCCGCCAGCAGGAACACGACGAGTGCGAGCCCGAGCACCTCGCCGACCGCGTTGAAGTCGATGCCCTTGCCGGGGGTGAAGTCGGTCCCCGAGAGCATGTCGGCCGTACCGCCGTCGCCGCGTGCCCGCATGGCCGC
Organism: Streptomyces sp. NPDC058470; assembly: GCF_042721055.1. Taxonomy (NCBI): domain Bacteria; kingdom Bacillati; phylum Actinomycetota; class Actinomycetes; order Kitasatosporales; family Streptomycetaceae; genus Streptomyces; species Streptomyces sp. NPDC058470. Next base: position 45,708 of record NZ_JBHXMF010000069.1, on the reverse strand, counting down.
GAGGACCTCGGCCTTCGTTTCGCCGGCCGGGAACTCCCGTCCGATGATGCCGGAGAAGACCAGGTCGGTGGCCCGGCCCAGGATCTTCGGGCCCACCACCGTGAAGCCCACGCTCAGCACCACGGCGACGAGCATCCCGTACATGGTGGCGCGCTCGGGCTTGAACTGTGCCAGGAGCCGTTTGCCCGACCCCTTGAAATCCATCGAGCGTTGATCGGGGCCGCCCCCGGCCATCATCCGCCCCATAGGCCCGGCCATCAGGCAGCCTCCGCTTCCGTGAGCTGGGAGAGGACGATCTCCCGGTAGGTCTCGTTGCCTGCCATCAGTTCACGATGCCGCCCGGTGCCGACGACCCGGCCCTCGTCGAGGACCACGATCCGGTCGGCGTCCCGGATGGTCGACACCCGCTGGGCGACGATCACCACGGTCGCCTCGGCGGTCTCGTGGGCGAGCGCCGCGCGCAGCATGGCGTCGGTCTTGTAGTCGAGCGCCGAGAACGAGTCGTCGAAGAGGTAGATCTCCGGCCGCTGCACGAGGGTGCGGGCGATCGCGAGACGCTGGCGCTGACCCCCCGACACATTGGTGCCGCCCTGGGCGATGGGGGAGTCGAGCCCGTTCTCCAGACCCTCCACGAAGCCCTTGGCCTGCGCCACCTCCAGCGCGTGCCACAGCTCCTCGTCGGTCGCGTCCGGATTGCCGTACCGCAGGTTCGTCGCCACCGTGCCCGCGAAGAGGTACGGCTTCTGCGGCACGAGGCCGACCGTCTTGGCCAGCAGTTTCGGCTCGATGGTGGACACGTCCACGCCGTCGACGAGGACCTCGCCGTCGGTGGCGTCGAACAGCCGGGGGACGAGGCCGAGAAGCGTCGACTTGCCGCTGCCCGTCGACCCGATCACCGCGGTCGTCTCGCCCGGCCGTGCCACCAGGTCGACGGATCTCAGCACCGGCTCCTCGGCACCCGGGTAGTGGAACCCGCCGCCACGGATCTCCAGGTGGCCGTGGCGCCGCAGCTCCACGACGGGCGAGGTCGGCGGCACCACACTGCTCGCGGTGTCCAGTACCTCTTCGATGCGCTCGGCGCAGACCTCCGCGCGCGGCACCATCATGAACATGAAGGTGGCCATCATCACGGACATCACGATCTGCATGAGGTAGGCGAGGAACGCGGTCAGATCACCGATCTGCATGCCGCCGCTGTCGATCCGGTGCGCGCCGAACCACACCACGGCGATCGACGACAGGTTCACCACGGTCATGACGATCGGGAACATCAGTGCCAGCAGCCGTCCGGTGCCCAGCGACACCTCGGTCAGATCGGCGTTCGCCTTCTGGAAACGCTCCTTCTCGTAGTCGTCCCGTACGAAGGCGCGGATCACCCGGTTGCCGGTGATCTGCTCGCGCAGCACCCGGTTCACGGTGTCCAGGCGGACCTGCATGGTGCGGAACAGCGGCCGCAGCCGCCGGATGATCAGAGTCACGGAGATGCCGAGGACCGGCACCACGGCGACCAGCACCCCGGACAGCGGCACGTCCAGGCCGAGGGCCAGGATGATGCCGCCCACACACATGATCGGCGCCGACACCAGCATGGTGAACGTCATCAGGGTGAGCATCTGCACCTGTTGGACGTCATTGGTGGTGCGGGTGATCAGCGAGGGCGCCCCGAAGTGGCCGACCTCGCGCGCCGAGAAGGACTGGACGCGGTCGAAGACGGCGGCCCGGATGTCCCGGCCGACTGCCGACGCCGTACGGGCTCCGTAGTAGACGGCCCCGATGTTGCAGACGACCTGTGCCAGCGATATGGCGATCATCACGGCACCGAGGGACAGAATGTAGCCCGTGTCGCCCTTCACGACACCGTTGTCGATGATGTGCGCGTTGAGGGTGGGCAGGTAGAGCGTGGCGCAGGTCTGCAGGAACTGCAGCAGCACCAGCAGGGCGATGGGTTTCTTGTACGGACGGAGGTACGTCCGAAGCAGTCGTATGAGCACGCGGGTCTCTCGGGTCGTCGGCGGCAGGAGGATCGGCGGGCGGTCGATGGGGCGACCACTGGGCGGTCGGTGGGTGACCATAAGGACGGGCGGTGGGTGACCAGTGCGCGGTCGGTGGGTGACCAAAAGGACGGGCGGTGGTGCCCCACCCCCTATCGTCGAACACTCCCCCCGTGTTACCTCAACCGATTAACCCAAGTGCAGGCCAAAAACCGACCCAGCCTCAGACTCCGGACCTACGTCCGTGCCGCATCAGCCGGTTGTCAGGCAGGTCCTAGCCCCGGAATGCCCCCGGATGCGCCTGTTCCCGTACGGCCACGTACTGCTGTCGTACGGCCTGCCCCATGGCCAGTTCCTCGCCGGGCTCCAGCACCTGCGCGACCGGGCCCTGCCAGGCGGGCGGAGTGCGCGGGTCGAGGGTGCCCTGCGAGACGCCGAGCGCCCAGGCCGCCTGCCGGGCCGCGCCGAAGGCCGCGTAGTCCGCGGGCTGCGGCACCACGACCTGCACGCCGAACAGCGCGGGCGCCACGGCCTGTACGGCGGTGAGCTCGGCGGCCTTTCCCAGCAGGAAGATCCGGCGTACGTCGACACCCCGGCCGCGCAGCACGTCGAGCGCGTCCGCGAGCCCGCACAGCATGCCCTCGAACGCGGCCCGCGCCAGATGCTCGGGCCGCATCGACTCCCGCCGCAGCCCGGCCAGCATCCCCGCCGTGTGCGGCAGGTTCGGCGTCCGCTCGCCCTCCAGATAGGGCAGCATCACGAGCCCGTGGGAACCGGGCGTCGACTTCATCGCCAGGTCGGACAGGCTCTCCAGATCGGGCAGCCCGAGGAGTTCGGCGGCGCCGCGCAGGGCCCGTACGGCATTGAGCGTGCTGACGACCGGCAGATGCATCCCGGTCGCGTCGGCCAGCGAGGTGATCATGCCGGAGGAGTCGATCAGCGCCTCGCGGTGTACGGCCATCACGGACCCGGAGGCTCCCAGTGACACGACCGCGTCGCCGAGCCCGACGCCGAGCCCGAACGCCGCCGCCATGGTCTCTCCGGTCCCGGCGGAGATGAGGAGCCCCTCCGGGGTGGTACCCGCCGCGTCGGACGGGCCGAGCACCTCGGGCAGCCCGACCTGGTGCCCGAGCGCCAGTTCGACGAGATCCGGCCGGTAGCCGCCGGTAGCCGCCGACCAGTACCCGGTTCCGGAGGCGCCGCCCCGGTCGGTGGTCCTGCGGGCCGGCCGCCCGAGCAGCTGCCACACCAGCCAGTCGTGCGCCTGCATCAGGAACGCGGTGCGGCGCGCGGCGTCGGGTTCGGTCCTGTTCAGCCAGCGGAGCTTGGTCACCGGCTGGCCGGCCTGCGGCACACAGCCCACCGCCTGGGCCCAGGCCTCGCGCCCGCCGAGCGCGTCGACGATGTCGGCGGCCGCGACCTGCGCCCGCTTGTCACTGCCGACGAGCGCCGGCCGCACCGTGTTCCCCTGCGCGTCCAGCGGAACGAGTCCGTTCTGCTGCGCGGACACGCCGATGGCCTGCACACCTTCGAGCAGCCCGCCGCCGGCCGCCTCTCCCAGGGACAGCAGCCAGGCCTGTGGATCGACATCGGAAGGCCGCCCGCCACCCTCGGCCGGCTCGACCGGATGCGGTGCATAGCCCTGTTTGAGCACGGTGCCCGTATCCGCGTCACAGACGACGATACGAGTGAAATCGGGCGAACTGTCCAACCCGGCGACTATCCCCATGGCGCAAATTCTGCCGTACTACGAGAGAAGAGCGCGCCGGACCGGCTACGTCCGTACCCGATCGCTACGTGTTGGAGCTGCCCCAGTCGTCCTCGCCGCGGCCGTTCGTGTTCCGCTCGCGCAGGGAGCGCACCCGGTCGGTGACGGAGGTGGGGACACGGTCGCCCACCTTCTCGCTCACCGTGTGGTACGCCTTGCCGGCGAACACGCGGCCCTGCTGGGCGGCGGTCTCGGCGGTGTTGCGCACCGCCGCGTTCTGCGAGATCTGGCGGGCGGACTTCTTCAACTGCTCGTAGCGTTCGCGCCCGGCGCGTGTGCCCAGCACGTAACCTAGAGCCAGTCCGGCGACGAATGTGAGCCGGTAGCGCATGACGGCCACCCTTCCCTTGCGTCGGCATCGGTGTGGGGGCGGAACCGATTGGCGGAGCACCCCCCTGCTTGCGCTAATGTATGTGTCGCAGCGAGCGCACGCTGCCTGGCGAATACCCAGGCAGGTGCGTTCGATGCAACGAAGCGATCCCCTGTAGCTCAATTGGCAGAGCAGCCGGCTGTTAACCGGCAGGTTACTGGTTCGAGTCCAGTCGGGAGAGCAGCGGAAAAGGACCCCTCAGGGGTCCTTTTTCATGTCCGCCGGAACCGCGCGCAGCGCGCCGAAGTCCTCATGGTCATGCGTTGCCGACCATCCGAAGCAGGAGATCGTATGAGCGGCTATGCTGCGGCAGACGGCGCGCACAAATGTGCGCGACGCGCCGTAGATGGGGCGGTAGCTCAGCCGGTTAGAGCAGCGGACTCATAATCCGTCGGCCGTGGGTTCGAGTCCCACCCGCCCCACCTGTGCAGGCTTCTGACCTGCGGGAACGTTCTTTTTTGGGTGTCGGGGCGTCAACTTTGCCTGAACGGACGGAATCCGCTGCTCGTGGGTTTGGGGCCGGGGTGGTCTGTGGCGGTTGCTACTCCGCTGACCTGCATGGTTGCAACGACCGGTTGCTGGCGTGAGTCACCGCGGCTGGCCGGTCCGATGGCCGGAACGGTGAATTCGGGACGCCGGCAGGACGCGGGAACCGCGAAAGGTCGAGGACGGCCTGCCGCTGGGCCCCGCCGCGGAGTGCGCGGGTACGAAGTGAGGGCATCAGTTCCGGTCCCAGCCAGTCCCGGCGCTTCGGTGTCGTCCGTGCCATCCAGCGGTGGTGCCGTGGCGTGGGCCGTTCCGACGCCATGGCTTCTGGTTTGAGCAGTGACGAGCCGGTCCGGCGCTCTGAAGGCCCGGTCTGGGATGCGTCGGCCTGGTCACTGTCGAGGCCAGGTCCACCGGTGCGTGGCGGTAGCTGGCGGGCCGCCGCTCCACGAGCCCACATACGAGATGGCGGTCATCGTGTCAGGGGCAGAGCTTGGAGTGATCCTTGAGGTTCCTTGGAGTCGCTGTGACGGAGCGGGGAGGCGTCTGCGTTGATGTAGGTCTTGATGGCGTGGGCGACGAAGTGGCGGGTGCTGCCCGGATCGAGGGCCAGTGTCCTCAGGTGGGCGTAGGTGGTGCGGTAGTGCTCCAGGTCGGATCGTTTCTCCAGGTAGAGGTGGCTGGTGGATCCTTCCACGTACACCACTCCCGCCTCAGGACTGTCGGCGAACCTCAGGATGGAGAACTGCCCTGAAAGGCCAGGGTGGGCCCCCACGTCGTAGGGGAGGACCTGCACGGTGATGTGTGGCTCGGCGCCCAGTGCGTTCAGGTGCTCCAGTTGCTCGCGCATGATGTCGGGACCGCCCACGACGCGATGCAGTACCGATTCGTCCAGGACGACCCACAGACGCAACGGGCGGGCTGGGTGGTAGATCCGGTGCTGACGGCGCAACCGCACCCTGAGGCGCGTGGTGGCCTGGTCGACAGTTGCCGGCGGAATCGTGTTCTGGATGACCGCATGGGCGTAGGCGGGTGTCTGCAGCAGGCCCGGGATCACCGTGGGCTCGTAGGCGTGGATGCAGACGGCGTCCGTCTCCAGGCCGATATAGGTGCTGTAGGGGATGTCGCCGTAGGCGTTCCACCAGCCTTGCTGCCCGGATTCCTTGGCCATCCGCATCAGTGAGTCGACGACCTGCTGGTCCGTCACTCCGTAGATCGTGCAGAGGTCCCGCACATCACGGGGGCTGATCGCGCGCTGGCCGTTCTCCAGCCGGCTGATCTTGGGCTGGGAGACCAGGAGTCGCTCTGCCACTTGTGTACTCGTCAGGCCGCTGGCTTTCCGCAGCAGGCGGAGCTCGGCTCCCAGACGGCGTTTTCTGACGGTGGGATTGATGTTCGCCGTCACGGGCTGCGTGCCTCCGGCTTCCAGGGCCCTCTGCTGGAGGGCAGCCTGCCAAGATCAGATTGACTGAGCGCATTGTGTACTGCCCCGCCGAGGCCGTGCGCGATCGGCTGCCGGAGTTCACCTGTCCGGCCCAATTGGGGGGATGAACTCGGCTCCGCGACGGGGGTGTTGGTGGGCCAGGTCCGTTGACTGCGGTTTCTCACTCGGGCAGGTGGCCTTCTGGTGTGGCAGTCGGGCGCGTGACCGTGATGCGGGCGACCGGCCCCTCTGCCTGCACGGCATGCCCGAGGCGGAGTTCGACGCCCTGTTCACCGCCGACAGGCCCACTGTCTTCGCCTGCCACAGCGATCCGTGGCTCATCCATCTCTCACCTATCGCGGCCATGACCACGTGCATCCGCATGTGCGCGGACATATGGAGGAAGCGACCACCACGCCCTTCGGCATGGTCGTGCGCAACGGCCTCGACAGATACCGCCTCGTCATGGAGTCATGCAACGTGCACCCGGCCCCTCGTGCGTGAGGCCACCGTCCGGCAGCGGACGGACGCGGAGGAGTCCTGGGGCACGGCTTGTCGCACGACGCCTCCACAGGCGGACCGCGGTCGTGGTTCTGCTCATCACCGCGTGGCCCACGCGAAACACGCACGGCACAGCTCACGGCTGTTCCCGAGGGCACAGGTTGTCGGCCGCCATTGGAGCCCGGTCGGCAGGCCGTGCCGTAGTACTCGAAGACCGCTGGTTCCCGCTCGGTGGGCAGGAGGGTCGGCCGTGCCGATTGAAGGAGCCTTTCCCTCCTGATTTCCTGGCGTAGGAGACCTTGAGGTAGCCCGGGCCGGCGATGACTCCGGCATAAACACGCCGGAGTGACCCGTCGGGGTGAACGCGCGCGAGAGTGAATCAGCCCGAAATTCAATATTACTGGGGCGAGTTCGGCTTGGGCTTGCTCGCGCAGGGCGTTAACCCGCTTGTTTTCTGCGCCGTCCATATGCCGAATGCTTTGGCGTGACGGCGTGATCATGGCAGGTGAAGTTGTCCTGCAGCAGTCGGCCGTGCTCAAGCCACTCACGAGATCACCAAGCGGTTCACTCCTGGTGGCAGCTATGAGGCGGTCGCCCCCGCCGCCCTCGTGCAGGAGGGTTGCGTGACCTTCTTGCGGTATGCCCTCCCTTCCGTCGGCGGTGACCCGCCGACTCGCGGGGAGAGTTGCTCTCCGGCGAATTCCCAGGTGCCTGTCCGGGGCAGCGGATCGACACCATCCGGCCCATTAGGTATTCCTATGAACTTCGCCGTTGGCTCGTCTATTCCGGCGGAGTCGCTTGAGTGGATCCCGCTCCGATTTCTTTCCTGCGTAATATGCCAACGACACGAAACAGGCGATTCCCTGCGACCGAGAACCGCCGCCAATGCACTGCCCCCTCACAGGAGTTGGCCCCTCGATGACGCTGAATATTCCTGATGCGCCTCTGCGGCGCACCATGTCGGTTTGGTTCGCGGCGGTTACGGCCGTGGTGATCGCCGCCGTCGTACTCGCGATGACGCCGACACGCGCCAACGCCGTTGCCACACCCGTACCTCTGGGTACGGCGGGCAGCTTCGCCGTACTGGCCGGTTCACAAGTCACCAACACCGGGCCCTCGTCGATCACCGGGGACCTCGGAGTGCATCCGGGAACGGCCATCATCGGATTCCCGCCCGGCACGGTGTTCGGGGCCCAGCACTCCGCGGACGCTGTGGCGCTCCAGGCCAAGCGTGACCTGGTCACGGCGTACAACAACGCCGCCGGACAGGCACCGGACGTCACGTATCCCACCGCTCCCGATCCCGTGGAGCTCGGTGGCAGGACGCTGGATCCCGGTGTCTACAAGGCGCCGATCTCCGCGGGCATCACCGGCACGCTGACTCTCGACGCGTACGGCGACCCCAATGCCGTATGGGTCTTCCAGATCGGTTCGACTCTGACGACGGCATCCGGCAGCAACGTGTCTTTCGTCAACGGCGCCTCGCCGTGCAACGTGTACTGGCAGATCGGCAGCTCGGCCACCCTCGGCACCAACTCCGCTTTCGTGGGCACCATCATGGCCCAGGAGTCGATCACCGTCACCACGGGAACGACCATCGCCGGCCGGGCGCTGGCCCGCACCGGCGCCGTGACGCTCGACAACAACACGATCAACCGGGGTACATGTGCCACCGGCTCCACCGGTGGTTTGATCACGGGCGGTGTGATCGCCGGTGCCACGTCAGGTGGCACGACAGAGGGCACCACGGGCAGCACCACGGTTGGCGTCATCGGCGGTGTGCCGACAGGTGGCGGCACGGGCGGCCTTCTCGGCGGCGTCCTGACGTCGGGTGGATCCACCGGTGGTGCCCTTGGCGGCCTCGTCGCGGGGGCCACCACGAGCGGCGCCACGGGTGCCGCCACCGGCGGTGTCAACGGTGGCGGCACCAGTGGTAGCACCAGTGGTAGCACCAGTGGTAGCACCAGTGGTAGCACCGGTGGTTCGACAGGTGGAAACGGTCATGACGACCACGGTGAGAAGCCCGATGACCACAACCATGGCGGCAAGCCCGAAGAGCATGGCGAACATGACGGGTATGGCGGGCATCAAGGGAAGCCCGACAAGCCGGAGGGTCACGGCAGCGATCACGAAGGTGACCACAAGAAGTCTGCCTAGCTCCATCTGAGCGAGCAGGACGAGCGGCGCGCGACGGATCGTTGTCGATTCCGTCGCGCGCTGTTGGCGAAGTCTCAGGAGACACGGAGAGAGAAGCCAGGATGGAAAAGCCAGGTGGGGCCGTGCCCGGTGGCGTCGAAACGGTGGATGTCGACGAACCGGACCGGGTCGGCGCTGAGCCGACAGGGCAGGGGGACGGGGGTGGGAAGCCCTTGGTGTTCCAAGGGGCTTCGAAGCCTTCGCTCATCCTCCTGAAGGCGGGAGTGCGGGCCACTGTGGTCGTGTGTCTGGCGACGGCCCTGGTCCATGTGCTTCTGGTGTTTCTGCACGTGGCGCCCCCGAACCCCCTTTCTCGGCAGTACGGCCGACAAGTCAACGCATGGGTCTTCCCGCTGTTCGAGCAGAACTGGCGGCTCTTCGCGCCGGATCCCGAGTCGGTCAACCGGCAGATTTCGGCGAGGACCCTGCACACCGCCCGGGACGGCAGCACCCAGGTGAGCGGTTGGTTCGATCTGACCGCCGTCGACAACTCCGCGGTGAAGCACAACGTCTTCCCGAGTCACACAGCTCAGAACATGCTGCGGAGGGCCTGGAGTTCCTACCTCGAAACCCACGTGGGTGACGACCGGCCGCGCTCGCAGCGGGCGCTGATGATGCAGCAGTACCTGACCAACATCGCGGCGGATCGCCTTGCTGCCCGCCGGGGCGGCACCTTTGAGTCCGTCCAGCTGCGGGTGATCACAGTGCCCATCGCCGCGCCCGCCGCGGCGAACGGCGCCAACCCGGCAGCAGCCGTACCGAAGCCCGCGGATACGCGGTATCTGCCCTGGTGGAAGGTGGACTCCTATGGAAACTGAGCAGCCACTCGCACTGCGGCGGCGTACTCCCGAAGGGGTGAACGCAGGAGTGCCGCACGGGGTGCCGGAGCGGAACGGTGCGGTTCTCACCATCTTGTCCGAGCGGCCGATCTCCCTCTACGCCGCGGCGGTCCTGCGTATCGGATACGGATTCCTCTATCTCGTCTTTCTGCTGCGCGAGTTTCCGCACCGCGACGAGATCTGGGGTCCTGGTTCACCGTGGACGCCCGAGCTGGCGAGGCAACTGTTCGACCAGACGGGATGGGTCAGCATCCTGACCCTGTCCGACAACAGGGCCTATTTCGAGGCCTGTTACGCGCTGGCCCTCGTCACGTCCGTGCTGTTCCTGCTGGGCTGGCGGACCAGAGCGGTGTCCGTGCTGTTCGCGGTGGTGGTCGCGTCATTCCACGCCAGGGCGATCTTCATGACCGATGGAGGAGACAACCTCATCCTCCTCATGGCCGTGTACCTCGTGTTCACCGCATCCGGCCGCCGCTGGTCCCTGGACGCCCGCAGAGCCCGTCTCCGGGCCTCCGAGGGGAAAGCGCGGAGGCCGGTGGGTCAGGGCGCGGCCGAGCTCCGCCATTCCCGCCACATGCTGACTGCGGTACTGCACAACTGCGGCATGTTCGTCATCGCGGCCCAGGTCTGCTTCCTCTACGGATCCGCGGGTCTCTACAAGGTGCAGGGCGGCTCCTGGGGCAACGGGACCGCCCTCCACTACATCCTGAATCTCGACCTGTTCCGGCCCTGGCCCGCGCTCTCCCTCATGGCGGACGAGCACGACCTGCTGATCACCCTCGCGTGCTATCTGACGGTGCTGCTGCAGGTCGCGTTCCCCTTCGTCCTGTTCGGACGGCTCAAATACCCTGTCCTGACCATGCTGCTGGGCATGCATCTGGGCATCGCCGTACTCATGGGACTCCCGCTGTTCTCCGGCGCGATGATCATCGCGGACGCCGTGTTCCTGCCGGACCGCTTCTACCAGTCCTTGGGACGATTGTGGCGGCGCACCGGCCGAGCGACAGACGGCGGGAGGATGCGGCTTTCGACGCGCGGAGAGCCGGCACTCGTGCCACCGCAGCTCACACCGTCGAGCCGCTGAGGGGCCCTGTGGTCTGTGCGGCGGCAGCACGAGGCGGACTTTGCGGCCGGTGGTGCGGAAAGTGCCGCGTGCGCAGCAGCCGCTCCGAGGCGGAGCCTCTGCGCATGGGAAGGAGAATCCGCTGCGGGTGGGTTCGAGACCCGTTCCTGAGCTGGCGCAACCGGTTCTGCGTCGGCCAAGCCTGTCCATCCGGGACGCAAGGACAGGAAAAGGCCGACAAGGACAGAGGAGCACCAACATGGATCCTCCCTTCTGACCAGCCAAAACGTCATGGATGAGCAGTGATCGGCAAGGACCGCCAAGATCCCCAAGGGACTCATACTCCGTCGGCCGTGGGTTCGAGTCCCACCCGCCCCACCTGTACAGGCCTCTGACCTGCGGAAACCTTCTTTTTTGGGTGTCGGGGCGTCAACTTTGCCTGAACGGACTGAATCCGCTGCTTGTGGGTTTGGAGTCCGGCGGTGCTCGGGGGAGTTTTAACCCATCTGACCTGCGGCGGAGTAGGTGATCGGGGTTGTCCCTCGTCGTCTGGGCGACTGTCCTGAGGGCCGATGCCAAGACTCAGGGGCCGTACAGGGGCCGGGGTGGCGCGGCTGTGTCCAGGCGATGGTGTCTCCGGGTCGATTCGTTGTCCCATTTGCTTGTGGTGCGGGCATGGGGCTGCCATCCACAGCGCGGCCAGTCGAGTACCGGGTCGGCAGCGGAGGCGGCGCAGATGCCGGTACGTCTGGTGCGCAGGCCGGGGTAGAGCGACGCCGGCTGCTGCCTGTGCTGTGGAGGGGCTGTCGGCTTCTTGCCGTCCCGATCCTCGATCTCGTCCGGGGTTGGCGTCCTGTGTGCCGATAGCGGACCTTGAGTTGCGTGGTAGTAGGTGGCCGTTGAGAGGGCGTCCTGGCGATGGTCGGGGGCAAGGAAACGGCCCGAAGAGGAAACGGTCCTACAGGGCACACCGCCTCTTGCCTAGTTCCCCACGGTTCGGTTGGTCAGATTTCCGGGCGGTCGTCGAGGGCTGCCCGGCCGGTCATGGGCGGGGCCGGATGATGACGGCACTCCCCGGCACGACGATGCTGGGGTGACCATCTGTGCAGCCGCCTGTTGTCGGCGTGTCCGGCCCGTGCGGCAAGGCCGGGTAGTTAGGGCTTGCCGATCAATAACTCGCCGTCTTGCTCCGATTTGGGGATGCCGAGGTGTGTGGTGAAATCGTCGAGGGTGGCCAGATGCGTCTCGGCAGGTTCGAGTTGTTGTTCACGGACGTCGTACTTGCTGCCGGCTTCAGACCGATGTCACGGTCAGCCGGTCCGGGGCGCCGGACTTGGCCTGGGCGATGAGGTCCGCGAACTGCTCCTCGCTCATCTGCACCTGCTGTCCGAAGTCGTCGGTGATGCGCACCCGCTTGTCCTCGGGAGCGTCCGGGTCCACGAAGAGCCGGGGACAACCGCAGTCGCAGTCACCGCAGGTTGCCGCAGCCATGGGTGTCACCCAGGCACGCGTCTCGCGCATCGAGAAGGGCCAGCTGGAGCGCAGCGAGGTCGAGACCCTCGCTGCCTATGTCAAGGCACTCGGCGGCAAGTTGAAGATCGTCGCTGACTTCGGTGACGAGACCTACGTCCTCGGCTGACCCGATCGGCAGGCTGCTGCAGGGGTCAACGCGCACTCTGGTCGACAAGTGGTCGACAAGTGGTCGAGGTGCTGAGGGGCCGCCGTCCGAGGTCGTGAAGCCGGTGCCGGGCGCGGTGGCGGGATCGGTGGTGCCGGAGCGGGCCGAGGGCGTGGCGGCGTCGGCCCTGGCGCCGGAGTACCAGCGGATCGTGTCCGTGCTGGAGTCGGAAGTGGGCCGGGAAGGCATGCGCTGTCAGCAACTGACCGTGGCCCTGGGGCTGGAGGCGGTCCCGGCGAAGGTCGAGGGGCTGCGGTCGAAGGCGAGACGCCTGGTGGAACGGGGACGAGTGCTGCAGGTGCGGCCGGGGGTGATCACCGCGCTCGGTGTCGGCCGTCTGAAGGCACCTGAGCGGCGTCGGGTCAGGCTCATGACCATGCTCATGGGACGCCGCCTCGCCCGGCACAGCCACGCTCACGCTCACGCAGCGTCCACGCTGACCAGCCGGTCGCGGTGAACATCCCCGGTGCCGGCTAAGTCGCCCAGCGCGTTCCACCAGACGCTTCAGCTTCGAACGCAGCCCTACCACCTTCGCCTGCACCATCTCGAGCCCCAGCACGGAAGCCAGTCCATCGGCCCGCATCCCGCCGGTGTCCGCCTGCGAGGTCAGTACAGCCATGCAGCATCGCCGTCCTGATGGACGTCGAGCGTCCGTTTCCCATGGCGCAACAAACCTTGACGCGGGACACCGGCCACTGAAAACGTGAACGCATGTCGCGTTCACATTTGCAGCACGCGAGCGAGCCGGCCTGGGGCGAGATGGTCTGGCCGGTACCCGAAGGCACCGAACTGCCGGGCAGGCACGTACGACTGACTCCAGTCGACCCGGCAGTGCATGCCGGGGGGCTGTTCGCGGCGCTCGACCATCGCCAGGTGTGGCAGCACTTCGGCACACCGAGGCCATCCGACGCAGCCCAACTGGCCGCCGGGCTGGCGCACTTCGGGCAGTCGCCCGATCTGCGGCAGTGGGCGGTCGTCGCCTTACGGCCGGTTGGCGATTTCGCGTCGGGGGACGTGATCGGGGTGTCCTCGTACCTGGACGCCTCCCCGCACAACGCGCGGGTGGAGATCGGGGCCACCGCGTACAGCCCGTCGGTCTGGTCGACCGCGGTCAACCCGGAGGCCAAACTCCTGCTACTGCGGTACGCGTTCGAGACGCTGAACTGCGCGCGCGTGCAGTTCAGGACCGATGTGAGGAACGAGCGGTCGCGGCGCGCGATCCTCGGCATCGGCGCCGTTCACGAGGGAACGCTGCTGCGCTACGAGCGGCGGATCGACGGCACGATCCGCGACACCGCTCTCTACTCCGTCACGGCGGACCGCTGGCCTGACGTCGCGGACCTGCTCGCCAAACGGGTCGAGGTGTTCGGGTGACCCCGTCGGCAGCCCCACTCGCGTTCGTAGCGGTGGGCGCGGGTCCGTCGAACCTCAGTCTCGCGGCACTCGCCAAATCCCACCCGGACATCGACTTCCGGGTATTCGAGCGCAACTCCGCGATCAGCTGGCACCCGGGAATGATGGTTCGCGGCGCCCGCCTCCAGGTGGCCCCCGTCAAAGACCTGGTGACGCTGGTCGACCCTGGCAGCCCGTTCTCGTTCAATGCCTTCCTGAAGGCGAAGAACCGCTTGTACCGAGCCCTGGTCGCCCATCGCTCCGGCGTCAGCCGCCAGGAGTACGAGCAGTACTACGAGTGGGTCGCCGGGCAGATCGAGGAAATCGCACTTGGCGAAGAAGTGCACGAAATAGACTTCCGGTCCGGCGAATTCCGGATCGAGACCGCGAACGGCACCGCCTGTCAGGCCCGTAACGTCGTGGTGGGAGTGGGCCGCACACCGCATGTCCCGGAATTCGCGAAACCGCTGCTGGGCGACGGGGTTTTCCACTCGTCACGCTATCTGGACCGAAGAGCAGTCCTGCCCGGGGGGACGTCCTAGTCGTCGGGGGCGGCCAGAGCGCCGCCGAGATCGTGCTGGATCTGCTCCATTCCCCCGCCCCGCCACGCTCCCTGTCCTGGGCGACCGGCCGGTCCGGGCTCGTCCCGCTGGACGACTCACCCTTCGCCAACGAGTGGTTCAACCCGGCCTACGCCGGTCACTTCTTCACTCTGGCTGCACACCGGCGCGCCCAACTCCTGGACAGCCAGGCGTACTCCAGTGACGGCGTGACCGAACAACTGCTCCAGCAGATCTACACCCGCCTCTACGAGATCGACTACATCGAGCCCAGCGCCCCCCGGCACCGTGTGCTGCCGGGGCACCGGCTGGTCGATCTCAAGCCGATGTCCGGCGGCTACCGGGCCACGCTCTCCTGCTCGGAGTCCGGGACCACGAAGGACGACTTCCTCGACCATGTGATCCTGGCGACCGGCTACGAGAACGCCCTTCCTGAATTCCTCGGCCCCCTCACGGGCCGGCTCGGCATCGGCCGCGACGGACCCGACGTCCAGCGTGACTACGGGATCCGCTGGGACGGTCCCGCCGACCGCCGGATCTTCGTGCAGAACGCCGCCCGCAGCACACACGGTGTCGCCGACCCCAATCTGGCACTCATCTCCTGGCGCAGCGCGGAAATTCTCAACGCGATGGGCGATGACACACGCTACGAACTCCCGGTACCGGACCTCACGATTTCGATCGACTGAAGGATCACATCATGGTGGCGAGCATCACCACGCCTTGCCCGGAACGCGGTGGCGGTAGCCCCTCCGCCGGAATTCTTGAGGGAAAGCTGCTCATTCAGGACTACGAGGGGAAGTCGGCGCTGGAATACCTGCTGCCCAAGGCCCCGTTCGAGGCTTCCTGGTGGGCCGTCGAGCCGGGCTGCACCTCCTTCCCCGATCAGCACGCGGTCCAGGAGATCTGGCTGATCGCCCAGGGCGCGGGCCGCATGACGCTCGGTGAGCGGGACTTCGACGTCACGAGGGGGCAGATCGTCTTCATCCCCTCCCAGGAACCCCACCAGGTCACGGCGACCGGCGACCGGGCCCTGGTCGCGTACTCCGTGTGGTGGTGAGACCGATCGCCGTGGTGACCGATCTCGCCGTCGTGGGCGCCGGGGTGCTCGGGCTGACGGCCGCTTTGTGGGCGCGGCACCGTCATCCGGCGTGGACGGTCCTCGTGCTGGACCGGCAGCAGGTCCTGCACGGTGCGAGCGGACACTCCCTGGCCATCGCCGCACCGAGCGGCCACACCCCACGGGTACGTGAACTCGCCTTGCGCAGTGGACAGTTGTATCGCTCGGGGGTGTTCAGGGAAGCTGTACGGGACCGGGCGGGGCTGGTGGTCTGCCGGGCAGCCACCGCGAGGGCTCTGAGTCACCACCTGACGGCCCCGGTGCGCCGGCTGCCGGCCATCGAGCCGTACGAGGCCGGGCTACTCGGCGAGCTGCGGACCGACGCCGGAGACGAGGTGTACGCGGTCGGCCGTGGGTTCCTGCACGTCGAAGTGGCCGCGCTGGCGGCATGGGTCGACATCGTGCCGGACTGGCCGGTTGTTTCCTGCATACGGACGAGGAGCTGCTGGGAGCTTCGGGGCCCGGGCGGTGCCGTCCATCGCGCCCGGCGCGTGGTGGTCGCTGTCGGCCCGTGGGCCGCGCCCGAGGTCGGCGACCGCAGCGGGGCGGCGTGGGGAGCCGGGGGCGGTCGGGTCAAGCGGGTCGCCGTACTGCGCGTCCCGGCGGCCCGGGCGACCGCTTCCGACCCCCTGGTGGTGTTCCCGGAGGAGAACCTCCTCCTCGCTCCGGCGGACGGCTACGTCGAGGTCAGCTTCCTGCGCACCCGGTGGCGCGACGTTCCGCTGTCCGGCGACGGGCAGCCCGGTGCCGACCCGGCCGATCAGGGCTTGACCGACGAGGACCTGGCCGAGGGCCGGTCCGCCCTCGCCGCCCGCGGTCCGTCCCTGGCCGCCCGGGCGACGGTCGGCCGTGCCTTCTGGGACACGTACTACCCCGACGCGGAACCCCGCGTCACGTCACCGCCTGGGGACCGCTCGCTCGTCCGGCTCGACGGCGGGGCGGGCACCGGGGTCCGGCTCGCGCCCGCGCTGGCCGAAGCAGCGATCGGCGCGGTCGAGTGACCGCCCGTGAGGAGGCTCATCCCTTGAGACACACCGCACACACCGCACACACCGGCAAGAACCTGTTGGTGATCGGCGGCATCGGCTTCGGTGATCCGGGGCGCCAACTGCTGGGGCGGTTCCTCGCACAAGCCCGCGCCCGTGACTGCCGGATCCACATGACGGACCAGGAGATGTTCGTCCATACCTGTCCCGAGGAGGCGAAGCCGCACTTCACATCGCTGGACGTGCTGGACTTCACCGACCCCGCGGCGTGCGTGGCGTGGGCGCTGGCCAGGGTCGCGGACGGCACGCGGTTCGACCTGGTGGTCACCGCGAGGGACGACGCGCAGCCGGCGGCGGCGGCGGTCGCGGACGCACTGGGGCTGCCGTACAACTCCCTCCGGTCGATAGAGGTCACGCGGAACAAGGACCTGTGCCGCGCGGTACTGGCCGAGGCCGGGCTGCTTCAGCCGCAGTGGCGGCTGTGCGAAGGGGCGGAGGACGCGGGGGAGTTCACGGCCGCGACCACCGGTCCGTGGGTGGTCAAGCCCCGCGACGGCACGGGCAGCCGGGCGGTGCGGCTGATGAAGGACGCGGGCGGGCTCGCCGAGGCGATGCGTGAACTGACGGCATCGGACCGGCCGTTCGTGATCGAGGAGTTCGTGGACGGCGCCGAGTACAGCGCTGAGGGTCTGTTCCTGCACGGACAGCCGAAGGTCGTGGCACTCACCGCCAAGGAGACCACGTCGGCGCCGGCGTTCGTGGAGCTGGGCCATGTCGTCCCAGCGCCGCTGGGGCCACGGCAGGCGGCCGAGGCCCGGAAGGCCGTTGAACGGGCGGTGGCCGCGGTGGGGCTGACGTTCGGGCCGTTCCATGCCGAGTTCTGGCTGACCAGCGACGGGATCGTGCTCGGGGAGCTGCACTGTCGGCCAGGCGGCGACTACATCACGCTCCTGGTCGAGCGGGTCCATCCGGGCCTGGAGTACTTCGGCGCCTTCTTCGACGCCCTCTTCGACCCGGATTTCTCCCCCGACCTGACCGCACGCGGCGCGGCCGCGGTGTCCTTCCTCACCGCCGCGCCCGGCAAGGTCACAGAGGTCACCGGCTGGGCCGCCGCGAGCTCCGGTGTGGACGTGGTCCACGCGCACCTACTGCTCGGGCCCGGCGACACCGTGCCCGAGCTGCGCAGTTCCCTGGACCGGTGCGGGGCGGTCGTCGTCGCCGCAGACACCCCGGCGGCGGCCCGGTCCGCCGCCCATGGCCGCGCCAGGTCCGTAGGCATCGTGACCACCGGCCCTACGCGATAGGAGCACGTACGGATGCGCCTCCACGAGGAGCCTCAGCGGCGGTATCTGATCTCGGCGGGTTATCACACACCGAACGGGCCGCTGCATCTCGGCCATCTTGGTGGCCCGTTCCTGCACGGCAACGTGCTGGCCCGGCATTTGGAGAGCCTGGGCCACGAAGTGTGGCAGATCACCGGGACGGACGCTCATGAGTCGTACGTCCTGCTCAGCGCCGTCGTCGAGGGCACTGACCCGCGCAGCGTGTCGGGCCCCAACCACGCGAGCGCCGAGCAGACCCTGAACGGCTTCGGCATGGGCCAGACCGCTTTCGCCGACACCGGTGGGCAGCGGCTCGCGGCCGACTACGCCCGGCACAGCCACGACATCGCACGGTTCCTGGTCGAGCGCGGCCGGGTCGAGGTCCGGGACGTGGACATGCTGCGGTCCCGGAGCACGGGCCGGGTTGTCGTCGGGCCGTTCGCGGTCGGCGACTGCCCGGCGTGCGGCGCGGGGGCCGCCGGGACGTGCTGCGAGGAGTGCGGTGTGTGGTTCGGGCCCGAGCGGCTGCGCAACACCCGGCCCAGGCTGCCGGTGGACGACGACCTTGAGCCGATCGTTGTGCCGACGGCCTATCTGCGGCTCTCCGAGTCCTTCAACGCCAAGGAACTGGCCGGGCGCTTCCCCGAGCGCTATCTGCACCTGGCCGACGACTACCTCGCGCTCAACGGCCCCTGGGTCGCGCTCTCCCACCCGCTCGGCTGGGGCGTCCCCTGGGAGGAACTGCCCGGCCCGCCCGCCCCGGAGGCCGTGCACACCAGCTACGCGCTGGGCACCTACGCCTCCAACCGCATTTTGCGCGACCTCTTCGGCGCCGCGACAGGCCTCGGCGACCCCTTCGCCCACAACTCCGGGATCACCACCGTTCTCACCTCCGGCCTCGACGCCGTGCTGCCCTGCATGTTCCTGCACGGCCTGGCCGACCCGGACCTCGACTGGCACCCGTACGAACGGCACGTGCTCAACGAGTTCATGCTGCTGGACGGCGAGAAGTTCTCCACGACGAGGCAGCACGTCATCACCGGCGGGCACTATCTGGCGGCCGGTCTCGACCCCGGACTCTTCCGCTTCTACGCCGCCCTCGTGACCGACCCGGACCGGCCTGCGGACTTCCGGGTCGCCGACTTCGCCGCGTTCTGCCAGGAGACGGTCGTGGGGCGGCTCGATCCGCTCGTCGCGCAGTGTCTGGACCGCGATCCCGAGAACACCGGCATCGCCGACGCGGCGGCGCCCTTCGTACGGGCCCGGGCGACGGCGCTGTCGGTGGACGACCCGGACATCCGGGCCGGGGCGGAAGGAGTGCTGGGTTGGCTGCGCGCGGGTGAGGCCGGGCTCGCCGCGGAGCGGCCGTACGGGTGGCTGCGGGTGCTGGCATGGTTGGCCTGGCCGTACCTGCCCGGCCGGGCCGAAGAGCTGTGGGGCGCCTTGGGGCTGACCGGGGCGCCCAGGCTGTCCGAGCTGGAACCGGTCGGCGGGGCGGGCCCGGTGACCAGGGCGGTCCCGGGCCGCTACCGGCCGCCCGCCGTTCCGACCCAGCAGCGGATCGCGGCCCTGCTGCGGCCTGCCGATCACCTGTCATGACGCGCCGGGTCCGGCCGGCCGAGGCCATCAGCCTGCTCACCGCCGGGAACCTCGCGATCTGGGTCGCCGGCGGCGCCCGGTTCGCCCTCGGGTCGTGGCTGGCGCTGAAACTGACCGGCGAGCCCGCCGCCCCGGTGTGGTTGCTCCTCGCGGAACTGACGCCGACCCTGTGCCTGGCGCCGGTGTTCGGGCTGCTGATCGACCGGCTCGACCGCAGACGGCTGGCGTTCTGCGTCGATGTAGTGCGGGCGCTGGCGGCGGCGGGCGTGGCGGTCGCGGCGGCGGCTGGCGGGCTGGACTTCTGGATGCTGGTCGGGCTGGCGACGGTGATGGGGGCGGGCGATCAGCTCTCCACGCCGTCCCGGACCGCGCTGGTACGGCAGCTCTCCTCCGAAGGGCGGCTGCTGTCGGCCAACGCCCGGATCAGCGTCACGACGCAGCTGGGCAGCATGACCGGCGTCGCGGCGGGGGGCGTGGCGGCCGACGGGGTACCGGCGGCCGTCGCCTTCGCGGCGATCGCGGCGTGCTATCTGCTCTCCGCCTGCCTGCTGCTGGCCGTCCGCACCGGCAGCCGGGCGGCCGCCGCACAGCCGGTCGCCGTGGGCGGTTCGGTCCTGGCCGGGCTCCGGACGGTCACGGGCTATGTCCGGGCGGCGGGAGGCTGGTCGAGCCCGTTCCTGGTCGTGGTCGTGCTCGCCGCGTTCATCAAGACGTACAACTCCCTGCTCCCGGCGTTCTCACACGAGGTCATGCACTTCGGCTCGGCCCAGTTCGGCGCCCTGGACGCGGCGTACGCGGTCGGCGGCCTCGCGGCCGGGCTGGCCCTGGTCCGGCTGACGGCGGCACGCTCGGGGGCGGGGTCGGAGATGCTCCAACGCCGGGCGCACGTGGGGCTTTTGGTGTTGGCGGTGCTCACGGGGGCGTTCGCGTTCAGTGGCGGGTTCGGCACGGCCCTCGCGCTGTACTGCGGGATCGGGACGGCCTTCCAGACACTGACGGTCTACATGGTCGCCTGCCAGACCCTGGTGCCGCTCGGGGTGTACGGGCGGGTGTTCTCCGGGTTCAACTTCGTCGGAACGGTGCTGGTGCTGGTGCTGTACGGCACGGTCGCGGCCGCCCTGCACGTCGTCAGCCCAGCGCTGATCTATCTGCTGCTCGCCGCCGTCCTCGCCTGCCTGGGGATCGTCCAGGCCCGGGCGGCGGTGGCAAACGGGGGAACCAGAGTGCCGGCCCCGGTCGGCCGGCCCACGAGTGAACGTCCCACGAGCGGAGAGATGACCCCATGACATCGTCCACCCCGGCCCTGGCCGCGACTCCTGTCACGTCCACGCAGCAGTTGCAGACCCTGCTCAACTCCATTCGGGAAAGCCTTGGTTCACCGCCCTACGGCGTGCTCGACCTGGCGGCGGTGCGGGCGAACGCGCGCTATCTGGCCGAGCTGGCCAAGGGCAAGCCCATCCGGATCGCGACAAAGTCCGTCCGCTGCACCCGGGTCCTCGACGAACTCCTCCGGCTTCCGGGCTATCAGGGCCTACTGACCCTTACCCTCCCGGAGGCCCTGCGGCTGCAGGAACTGGGCTACCGGGACATCGTCGTCGGCTACCCGACCACCGACGCGGCGGCACTGCGACGGCTTGCCGCGAACGAACAGGCCTGCTCCGACATCACGACGTTGTTGTTCGACTCCGCCGAGCAGCTGGACTTCACCGACTCGGTGATCCCGCCCGGCCGCCGCCCGGTGCTGCGGGCCTGTCTGGAACTCGACGTGAGTCTGCGCGTCGGTCGCGCCGTGCACATCGGCTCGTACCGCTCCCCGCTCTTCTCCCCGCACGAGTTGCGGGACTTCGCTGCGCGGGTGGCCGCGCGGCCCGGCTACACGCCGGCGGGCATTCTCGCGTACGAGGGGCAGCTGGCGGGGGTGCACGACGGCGGCAACTCGCCGCGGGCGTGCGCCGTCCGGCTGATGAAGCAGACGTCCCGGCAGGAGCTGCTGCCCCGGCGCACGGCTGCCATCCGTGCCGCCCGCGAGATTTTCGAACCGGAGTTCGTCAACGGCGGTGGTACCGGCAGCATCCCGTACACCGTCGCGGACCCCTCGGTCACCGAGGTCGGGGCGGGGTCGGGGATCTATGCTCCCGGGCTGTTCAGCCGCTACCGGGGGCTACGGCTGCGGCCCGCCGCATACTACGCCTGCCCGGTCGTCCGCAGGCCCTGGCCGGACATCGTCACGGTGGCCGGGGCGGGCTGGGTGGCCTCCGGCGTCCCGGGCACCGACCGGCTGCCCACGGTGGCGTACCCGACCGGCCTCGACTACCTGCCGCAGGAGATGGCCGGCGAGGCCCAGACGCCGCTGAGAGGAGCCGCGACGGCCTGTCTGGCGATCGGGGACCTGGTGCTGTTCCGACACGCGAAGGCTGGCGAACTCTGCGAACGGATCAACGAGTTCGTGGTGGTCGACGGCGGTGAAGTGGTCGACCGCTGGCCCACTTACCGGGGTGAGGGAATCGTCCTGCAGTAACCGCGCAACCGAAGCGCAACGAGCCGTCACGGGGGGAATCCGATGATCGAGGACACACTGCTCGCGCTGTTCACGCCCGAGGGCCGGGAGGATCCTTATCCGCACTACGCGGCGCTGCACGCGACCGGCCCGGTGGCACCGGTCGACGGCGGGCTCGTGGTGGTGTCCGGGTACGAGGAGCTGCAACAGACCCTGCGTGAGCCGGCGTTGGAGGTGCACGACGCGACCTTTAATGCCCGCAACAGGAAGGAGATCGCCGGACTGCCGTCGATCACGGTGTTCGCGGACTCTATGCTGATGGGCCGGGCCCCCGGACACCTGCGGGTACGGCGGCTGATGGCGCAGGCCTTTACCGCCCGGCAGATGGCGAGCCTGGCCCCGACCGTGCACCGGCTGGCAGCGGACCTCGTGGAGCGGCTGGCCGGGCTGTGCGCGGACGGCGGAAGTGCGGACTTCATGGCCGAACTGGCCTACCCGCTGCCGGTTCGGGTCATCGGCGAACTACTGGGCATTCCGTCGGCGGACCTCGGGCGCTTCCCGCCCCTGGTCCACGACCTGGGCAAGGTGATGGACCCGCTGCTCACGCCGGACGCCCTCACCGCCGCGGACCGGGCTGCCGACGAACTCCTGGCGTACTTCGCCGACTTGGTCGCCGAGCGACGACGCCGCCCGCAGGACGACCTGGTCAGCGCCCTCGTGCGGGTCCGGGACGCCGACAACGGCAGGCTCAGCGACCGCGAGTTGCACGCCAACCTGATCCTGTTGTTCGTCGCCGGGTTCGAGACGACCGCGAATCTGCTCGGCAACAGCGTGGCCCTGCTGCTGGACCGGCCCGATCTGCAAGACGCGCTACGCCATGAGCCCCGTACCGCCGAAGGCTATGTCGAGGAGGTGCTGCGTTACGACTCTCCCATCCAGCTCACCGGCCGCTGGGCCGTCGGCGACGTCGTGATCGGCGGCACTGCCGTTCCCAAGGACAGCAACCTGCTGCTGCTCCTGGGCGCGGGCAACCGCGACGCCCGGCGCTACGAACGCCCTGGTGACTTCGACCCCGCCCGGCCCGGCATCAAGCCCCTCAGCTTTGGCGGCGGGCCCCACTACTGCCTCGGGGCACCGCTGGCCCGGCTGGAGGCCCGGACCACCCTGCCACTGCTGCTGGACCGCATCCCGAGGCTGCGCGCCGCCGGGGCGGCCGTCCGGGGCGACTGGATCACCGTCCGGGGGTTCGCCAGGCTGCCGGTCACCGGGGCCGCCCGCTGAACCTCCGGGGGGCGCCGGGCCACGTAAACTCTGGGCGGAGGCCATCACACATGACGCCAGCCAAGACGATCGCCGGCCTGCGCAAGGCACCGCAACAGGCCCGCAGCAAGGCCCGGGCGGAGGCGATCTTCGCAGCAGCCCGGCGGATTCTGGACGCCGAGGGGGTCGAGGCGCTCACCATGCGCCGGATCTCCACGGAGAGCGAGGTGTCGACGGGCAGCCTCTACCAGTTCTTCGAGGATAAGTCCGCCGTGCTGACCGCGGTGACGGGCCATTACATGGACACCTTCTCCGCGGCCATCGCCGGACTGGTGGAGCGCGCGAGTGAGGAGCCCTGGCCGGAGCTGATCGGCAGCGTCTTCGACGGCTATGTCGAGCTCTACCGGCAGCACCCCGGTTACCTCGCCATTCGGATCGGCCGCCACCTCACGCCTGAACTGCTGCTCGCCGACGCCGCCAACAACAACAGGGTCGCCGACGGAGTGCGCCGCATCCTGGTCGCCCGCGAGGACCTGACGGATGGCCCGGCCCTGGCCACAGCCTGCCGCGCCGGGGTGTGCGCCGCGGACGCGCTGCTTCAGCTCGCCTTCCGCACGGCCCCCGAAGGCGACCCGGCGATGCTGGCGGAGGCCAAGCGGATCGTCGGGCTCTACCTCACGGACATCGTGGCCGACCCGCGCTACCGGACCGGGTGAGCCGGGGGCGTACCGGCCTGCCACCCTCACGCATCGGCTTCCCGGATGTGCTTTGTGGTACCGGTGTGACCGGCACCACCAGCAGCGCGCCGATCTGGTTGCGGCGCCCGGCGACGGTCTCCGCCGTGAGCCGCAGCCTGTCGGGCGGGTAGGGGTACGAGGGGTCCTCGGGGAGCGGTACCACGGCCGAGGCGCCGGGGACGCGGTCGAGGATCTTGGCCGGCAGGCCGCCGACGGTCCCGACGTCCTCGTCGTCCATGTCGATGGCGTACAGCTCGCCGACGTCGCCGAGGTCGAGTTCCCCCGTTGACTTGGACAGCTTGATGCTGGGACGGATTGGTCCCGGAGGAAGCAGTCCAGACATCCGATGCGGTTGATCTGTCCAGGGTTGTGGTCCAGCCCCGGATGAGCGGCTGTTCAGCTCCGGCGGTGGTGGTCCGGCTCCGGGCCGCGGCGGTACTTCTGCGACGGGAGGAATTGTCTCGCCGGGCGCTGCGCCAGGGTCGGTGACGGACGCAACTCGCCTGGTGTAGTCCGTCACCTGTCAGTAGCCTGTCGTAGATGTCCTGGCCTGCGGCCACGGCCAAAAGGCTTCGCCCGACCAGAGGGGCGGAGCCGCTGCTCGTTGGAAGGGAAATCCGCTGTGCGAAGGCAATATCCCCTTGGCCGAACTGGGCGGACCCGGACTGCTGCGGTTGTAAGCGCCCCCTCGAACTCAAGCACGCTCAGGGGCCATTGAGGGGCCACAAGGACAGGAACAGACCGACAAGCACTGCACAGGGCTGACCCTGATCAGCACGTCTGACCTGCAAGAATGGCGTGAATCGGCAATGATCGGCAAGGGCGCCAAGATCCCCAAGGGACTCATAATCGGTCGGCCGTGGGTTCAAGTCCCACCCGCCCCACTCTCCGCTACGCGGGAAGAAACGATCTGACCAGCAACTTCGGTGGGGGTCGGGCGACTTGAAGGATCTTGGCGGTCATGCTCAATCATGGGTTGGCTACGTTGAGGCCGAAATTGAGGCCCGCGAATTCCCAGAACCGGACATGTCAGGCCATGTTGAGATTGACCCCAGGCCCGGTGCCTGTTGAGAGTGCTCCGCACGCAGTGCCTCGGTGGTGATCCTCTGGTGGATGTCGAGTGGTCGAGCCGTGCCATTTGGCGGCTATTGGGCAACGGCCTGTGCAGGGTGCGCCTGGACCTCGTCCGGTCATCTTCGGTGGGTGACCTCAACTAGTGGTGCGGTCGAATGTTGGTGATGTATCTTGATGGCATACATCATGGATGCTGGAGGTGCTCGATGTCCGTCACGCAGATTGATCTCGATGACGAAGCACTCGCCGAGGCCATGCGGCTGATGGGTGTCACGACGAAGAAGGAGACGGTCAACGCAGCCCTGCGGGACTACGTGGCACGGATCAAGCGTCTCGATGCTGCCGAAAAGCTGGCCGCGCGAGGTGCGCGTGGCGAGTTCGAGCGGGCCGCGGCGGCGCATGACGCGGGCAAGCGTGCCCGGCGCGAGGCCTTCGAGTGATCACATACCTGCTCGACACCTCCGCCCTGTGGTACTTGTTCCGCACTCCCGGTGCCTTGCCGCCGTGGGAGGGACACATCGCCGCCGGGGTGTTCCACCTCTGCGAGCCGACACGTGCCGAATTTCTCTACTCGGCAACCAGTCCGTCTCATCGGGACGAGCTCGCGGAGGAGCTGGACGCACTCTGCTTGCTCTCTCCTGTGCCGAAGAGTGCCTGGCGTTGGGTCGACACCGCCCAGTACAAGCTGACCCAGCTGGGCCAGCACCGCGCGGCAGGAGCGATCGATCTGTTGGTGTGTGCGACCGCGGTCCACCACGGTCATACCGTCCTCCACGTGGACAACGACTTCGCGACGGTGGCCGGAGTACTCAAGGAAGTTCAGCAGCGAGATGTGCGAGCCTGATCTCCTCGAGCCGGTCCATGTTTCGGCCCGTTAGCCTGTCATGGATCGACGCCCACATTACTGTCCTAGAACCATGAACCTGGTCGGTCCTCTGAGCGTATCCGTCGCACCGACCAGATCCGCGAGTCGAGCGGCAAGGGTGGCCTCCGCGAGCCGGGTTGGCAGCGCGGCGCTGAACTTGAGGCCGTTCAGCGCACGCGCATCCACTGCGGGAAGGCACAGTTGATCGGCGCCCTCCGAGACGGCCTTGCTCCATTTGGCGGGTGTCACTTCCTCGCGAAGCCGGATGCAGGTGTCTGTCGGCCTCTGGAGGGGATCGGCGATCGTGGTGAGGGTGGCGGCCAGGGTGGCGCTGGCCCGGTAGCCGGCCCAGGTCCACCAGCGCACGTTGGTGTCGCGGCTACCCCTTACGCCCTGTCCGACCGCTACGCCTCCGGCCCGGTCTGGTCCCCCGACGGGCAATGGCTCGCCGTCGTCGCCGACTCCGCCCTGTGGCTCCTGCCGGTCGCCGCGGACGGCACCCCCACCGGCGAGGCGCGCCAACTCACCACGGAAGCGGCCGACCACCCCAGCTGGTCCGGCGACTCCCGCAAGATCCTCTACCTGTCCGCCGGCACACCCCGCACGATCCCGGTCGACGGCGGCCGTCCCCACACCGTTTCCGTCTCCCTCGGCTACCGCCGCCCGCGCGCGCAGGACACCGTGCTCCACGCCGGGCGCCTCTGGGACGGCACCGGCGACACCGTGCGCGACGACGTCGACATCCTCATCCGCGACGGTCGTATCACCGCCGTCGAACCCCACCGCGCGGGCCGCCCGGCCGCCCGCCGTGTCGACGCCGCCGACAAGACCGTGATTCCGGGGCTGTGGGACTGCCACACGCACGTCACGACCAAGTACGGCGGACGCCAGGCGGCCCTCTACCTCGCCTACGGCATCGCCACCGCCGTATCCATGGGCAGCTTCGCCTACGAACAGGCGGGCGTCCGCGAGTCCATCGCCTCCGGCAACCTCACCGGCCCCCGCATACTCAGCTCCGGGGAAGTCCTCGAAGGCTCCCGCACCTACTACACCGTGAACCGCACCCACAGCACCCGGGAGGGTCTGCGGCGTTCCCTGGCTCGCGCCGAGGCGCTGGACTGGGACTTCGTCAAGACCTACGTCCGCGCCCCCAGTTGGATCATGCAGGAGGCCGCGGCCTTCGCCCGGGAGCGCCTGGGCGTCCGCAGCGGTGGTCATCTGTGCGTCCCGGGCATCCGCGTCGGCCAGGACCTGACCATCCACCTCCAGGCCACCCAGCGCCTGGAGTACGGCCACGCCACCTCGGCCACCGGCCGCGCCTATCAGGACCTCATCGAGCTGTACACCGCCGCCGGGGCGGACTTCCACATGATCGCCACCCCCTTCACCGCGGAGCCGCTCGTCGGCGAGCAGCCCTCTCTCGCGGACGATCCGCGCGTCACCACCCTCATGCCCCCATGGGATATCACCACCGTCCAGGAGTTGGCCGCGAAGCCGCCCACCGCCGACCAACTGGGCGCCCTGGACCGGGAAACGGCGGTCTACCGCCGCATCCTCGACGCCGGCGGCCTGGTCGTCCTCGGCACCGACCAGCCGGTCACCGTCACCGGCCTTCACCTCCACATGGCCCTGCGGGCCTCCATCGCGCGGGCTTGTCGGTGGCCGACACCCTCCGCTTGGCAACAGTCCTGCCGGCCCGCGTCTTCGGTGCCGACGACCTCGGCACCCTCACGGAGGGCAAGCTCGCGGACGCGGTGATCGTGGACGGCGACCCCTTCACCGGCTTCGACACCCTCGTCCGTACGGACTCCGTCCTGCGCGGCGGCGTGCCCTTCGACCAGTCCGACCTGATCCACGCCTTCGATGGGGAGGCTGCCGGTGCGCGACTCGCCGCGCGGGACCAGGACCGCTGGCAGGAGGTCAGCCGACAGCTGCGCGAAGGGGGCTGCTGCGGATAGCGCGTTCCTGGGTCGGCCGTGTTGCCGCATCGGGGCCTGCCTCGATGCGGCGGCGGGTGGTCTCCTCGCGGGTGGCTCGATGACCTCCGGCGAGGAGTTCAGCCGCTGCTCAGACGAGAGGCCTCCGTTGTCCAGGGTGATCAGGCTCACCGTGGACCTGACTGGCGGTCGACTCGCCCAGTTTCAGCTTCTGCTGACCGGCTATCGGGCGCGTCCCGCCGGATGCGAGGTGGCGGCGGAGGCTGTCATCCGCACTGAGTCCACAGACACCCGGCGTTGCGTCTACTCCCGTACAGCCAGTGTCTGGAGGCGGAAGTCCTTGGGTGGGAGCCCGTAGGAGGCGCGGAAGGCGCGGCTGAAGTCGGAGGGGCGGAGGCCCCAGCGGGTGGCGATGGTGTGGATCGGGGTGGCGTGGAGCGCGGGGTTCGTCAAGTCGCGGCGGGCGCCCTCCAGTCGCTGGCTGCGGATCCAGGCCGCGACCGTTTCGCCCCGTGCCTCTTCCTGGAAGAGGCGGTGCAGGTAGCTGAGGGAGATGTGGTGCGCGGCGGCGATGGTGGGTGGTGTCAGCTCGGGGTCGTGCAGGTTCTGGCGGATGAACGCCCGTATGTGCTCGGTCATGGCCCGGTGGCGGGTCTCCGGCGGCAGGGCGGCCTCGGTGTCGAGTACCTGGGCGAACCAGGCCGACAGCAGGTCCAGTAGGACCGTACCCAGGCGTGGCCCGTCGGACGGCTGGAGTGAGTTGGACTGCCGGTCCAGGCCGGTGAGGAACCCGGTCAGCAGGGCGCCCGTTCCTTCCCGTCCCGACAGCCGCACTCCCAACAGCTCCCGTACCCGGTTCGGTGACAAGGGCAGCAGCACCTTGGGGAACTCCACACCCACCCCGGTGATCATGCGGCAGTCCGGATCGTCCGGCGGCCGCGCGTCGTAGGGCAGAGAGGTGTCGACCACATACAGATCGTGCGGGCCGTGCATGGCGGTCTGCCCGGCGTGGTCGACACCCAAGCCGCCGCCGAGCACCAGCGACAAGTGGTACAGCTCCGGGTCGGATTGCCGCACCATCCGCGCGGTCCGCCGGAACCGTGCCGGCCGGAACGAAGCCGGCCACACGGTCACCGGCCCCAGCTCAAGTAACCGCTGCTCGGCCCAGAATTCGGCGGCGTACTCACTGGTCATGTCACTGGGCGCGTGCGTCCGGCCGATCAGCTCGCGCCAGTGATCGAACCTGTCTTCCACCGGCAGGTCCTCGCTCCGGAACACCGTCCCGAGTGGATGGCCCGGGCCACCGCCACGCTCTGCAATTTTGGAATCGGTCGTCTCTGGCTGATCGCTCGACCGATTTTCTGCGCGGGGGCGCTGGAGACCTGTGGACGGTTCAGGCATGACACGCCTCTCACTCCCCAACCCAGTTGGAGGCTGCAGGCTATCGCCGTGATGGGCGGCCGATCCACCCGATCCTTGGTGCATCGACCGACGATGACTCCACCCCGCCCGTTCCAGCGCCGCACGGCGTTGGTTCGCCGAGGGGCGGAGCCGCCTCCGCGCATCCGGCGACCACTTCGTAGACTCCGAGCCGTACGTGTGAGGCAGGGTGCCCCAGGCGTTCCTTCAACTGACCGGAAGAAGCAGGCGACTGACGATGACTGTGCGGCGCCGTACCGGCTCGGTGGTGCTGGGCCTGTTGGTGGCCCTGGCCACGGTGTTGGGTGTGGCGTGCCTGTGTACGCATGGGCCCGCCGTGCAGCCCGTCGCCGCCATGTCGTCCGCGTACCAGGGGCCGGACGGCGCCGACCGCGAGCACGTCTGTGCAGCCCCCGCCCAGAACCGGTGCGGCGCCCAGTGGGTGCTGGACACCCCCACGACCGGCCCCGGCCCGCACCCGCAGCCTCAAAGCGTGCCCGTCCAGGTGGACATCTTGCCGGCCCGCGTCCCGGCACGGACCACGGTGTACGGGGCCGCCCCGCGCCCGCCGAACCTGCACGTCCTTCAAGTCCTGCGGACCTAGACCGGATGCCCGTTCCACCCCATTCACCGGCATCCGTCAACTTCCGCTGTACGAAAAGGACTTCACCATGGGTTCCGCCAACTCCCGGACCAAGGCTGCCGACCGCCGCGCCCGAATAGAAGAACAGCGCCGCGCCGAAAGAGCCCGCGAGCGCCGCAACCGGATCATCACGATCGTCGCCTCCACAGCCATCCTCGTCGGCGTGCTGGGCGGTGGCTGGTACCTGGTCGATGCCGCCAACGAGAAGGAGCAGGTCAAGGCCGCGCCCGTCTCCGGCGAGAAGACCTGGTCGAAGCTGACCCGCAACCACGTCGACAAGGACGTGACCTACCCCATGACACCGCCCGTCGGCGGCGACCACGACCCCGTCTGGCAGAACTGCAACGGCGACGTCTACACCGGCGAACTGCGCGACGAGAACGCCGTGCACTCCCTGGAGCACGGCGCCGTCTGGGTCACCTACAACGACAAGGCAGCCGACGCCGACGTCGAGGCGCTCGCCGCCAAGGTGGACAGGACGCCGTACACGCTGATGAGCCCCTACAAGGCGCAGTCCTCGCCGATCTCGCTGACGGCCTGGGGCCACCAGCTGAACGTGACGAAGGAGTCCGACGCGCGGGTCGCCGAGTTCCTCGAGAAGTACGTGCAGGGCGCGCAGACCCCGGAGCCGGGTGCCACCTGCACGGGTGGGAAGTCCTCGTGAGTGACGACGAGACGCGGGAGTACGCGGAGGACACCGGTGACCGGCATGTCAGGAGGCTGTCGCGGCTGTCGCGGCTGTTGACCGGCGGGTCGCTCGCCGCCGTGCTCGCGGCCGTCACGGTGTTCGCGGTGCTGGTGTGGCCGACGAGCGGCAGCGCCGCGGCCGTACCACGCAAGGACTCGGTGGACGCGGGCTTCGCACGGGACATGGCGGTGCATCACCAGTTGGCCGACCCCGCCCTTCGGGTCGGCCTCGCGCCCTGGACGGGCGGCAACCGGCAGGTGACAGCTGTCCTGGAGGTTCCTCAAACTCCCCTTCCGCAGCATCCACCGGAAGCAATAGCTGCCCCGGAGACCGGGTTCCTGACCGCTGCCTCGACGTCCGCCAGCATCCTCTGCCGCGCCTGCGGGGAGATCACCCGGCCGCGGGTGACGACCGAATGGATCCGCCGGGTGTTGCGGATGTCGTTCAGCGGGTCGGCGTCCAGGACCACCAGATCGGCGATCCTGCGTGGTTCGACCGAGCCCAGGACATCGCCGAGGCCGAGGAATCGTGCGGGTTCCACGGTCGCCGCCTTCAGGGCCTGCTGGGGCGTCGCGCCGGCTCCGACGAGCAGCTCCAACTCGTCGTGCAGGGCGAACCCCTGCACGGAGTACGGCGTACCGGTGTCGGTTCCGGCCAGGATCGGCACGTCATGGGCGAACAGTTCACGGACGAAGCGCTGCCGGTACTCCCACATCTGGTGCTGGCGGGCGATCTCCTCAGCCGGACGGTTGGCCTTGCAGAGGTTTTCCACCACGTAGTCGTAGATGCCGAGCGAGTCCTCCCTGAGGTACTTCAGCGTCGCCGGATCCGGCGCGGTGTAGTCAGGCATGTCCAGCACGCGGTGCATCGCCAGAGTGGGCGTGACCCGGGTGTTCCGGTGCCTCAGCCGACCCAGGACATCGGCCGCGCGGGCGCTGCTGAAGGTGCCGGCCGCGAGCCATTCGATCGGATGCAGTTGCCGGAGCCAGCCGTTGTAGTCGCCCGTCCTGAGGCTGATGGCCCGCAGCTGACGGCGGACCTCTGCCTCCTGGCTGGACACGGACAGGGCGACGGCATGGATGTGCTCGATGCTGCGCTGCCCGCCCGCGGCGACGGCAGGGATCGAAACCTGGTCGGGCGCGTGCCCGGCGACCGTCAGCCCCTGCCGCCGCGCCTCGTCGAGGATCGCCTCGTACGCCGTCGGGCCGAGGCGCGAGTAGACCTTCACGAAGTCGGCGCCCTCGGCCTTGACCTGCCGTACGGCGGCCCGGGCGGTGGCCTCGTCCCGCACCACCAGGACGGACAGCAGGTTCGGGTCCCACAGGGTCGGGTCGCCGTCGATGATCTGACTGGCGACGACCATCCGCGGTCCGAGCAGGGTGCCGGCGTCGATCCGGTCACGCCAGTCGTAGGTCATCGGGTCGCCGGACATGACCCGGACGGTGGTGACGCCGTTCGCCAGGTGCAGTGGCGGGTCGACCTCGTCGGTGTCGAGGGCGTGCACATGCATGTCGGCCAGGCCCGGGATGACGAACTTGCCGGGCAGGTCGATGGTGGTCGCGCCGCGGGGGACCGGCAGGTTCCGGCCGACGGCGACGATCCGGTCACCGTGGATCAGCACCGTCTGCCGGCTGTTCCGGCGGCCGGTCGCGACATCGATCACGGTGACGTTGGTGAGGGCGGTGGTCCGGGTGGTCCCGGTGGCGTCCCCGGACGGGGGATCGACCAGTGCGGAGGCCGGGCCGGCGGCGAAGGAGCCACCGGCGACCACTGCGGCGCCGACGGCCGTACGGGTCAGGAACTGACGTCGTGAGGTGTCCATGCCTCGAAGCTAGGCGGCGGGCACGGCCCGGTCAGTGGTGGCAGCAGCCCTCTTCCAGGTGGAGATAGGTCCACCCCGCCACTCGGTCCGCCTGCTGCCCAGGAGCGGGTGCAGCGGCCCGTCGGTGCGCCGGCCGGTGGATGGCACGGGAGGTCGTGGGCGGCCGAACTCTTGAGCTGACGGGTTCGCAGCTGACGGGTTCGGAGAAGAGCGGGGCGATCCAGCGGCCCGGTGCGGATTCGCTCGACGTGGCCGACGGGGTGGGGGAGCGGTTGCCGCCGGTTCCACCGTGGAGGTCCCGCTCGCCGGTGAGCCCGGAGCGGTGCGCCTGTTGCGGGAGGGGTCCAAGTGGCTTGATATGAGGCGGCGTTGACCTGCGGATTCGTTTCGTGCCGGGGGCGCGCGGGCAGGATTCGGGCAGCGTTTGTCCCGGTCCGTCAGGACCGAGGGAGGGGGGAGCGCGGTGCATGACCATGTGCGGACGCCGGACGGCCGGCTTCTGCGGGTCGAGATCTCGGGCGATCCGCGTGGGCGCCCGGTGTTCCTGCTGCATGGCATGCCCGGCAGCCGGGTCGGACCCCGGCCGCGGTCCATGTTCCTCTACCAGTGCGGCACGCGGCTGATCAGCTACGACCGTCCCGGATACGGCGGTTCCGACCGCAAGCCGGGGCGTCGCGTCGCCGATGTCGCACAGGACGTGGCCACCGTCGCCGACGCGCTCGGCCTCGACCGGTTCGCGGTGGCCGGCCGCTCCGGGGGTGCTCCGCACGCCTTGGCCTGCGCCGCTCTGATGCCGGAGCGGGTGACCCGGGCCGCCGCGCTGGTCGGACTGGCGCCGCGGGACGCGGAGGGGCTGGACTGGTTCGCCGGGATGGCGCCGTCGAACGTGAACGAGTTCAAGACCGCGTTCACCGATCCCGAGCGGTTCGTGGCCCGGCTGATTCCGCGATCCGCGGCGATTCGGAATGATCCGGCGTGGCTCCTTGAGGAGCTGCGGCGGGAGCTCACCGACGACGACCGGCGGATCGTCTCGGACAACACCATCCGGTCGATGTTGCTGCGCAACTACATCGAGGCGTTGCGGCAGTCGCCGTACGGGTGGATCGACGACGCGCTCGCGCTGACCGGGGACTGGGGGTTCGATCCGGCGGACATCGAGGTGCCGGTGATGCTGTGGCACGGGGCGAAGGACGTCTTCTCACCGGCGTCCCACGCGTCCTGGCTGGCCGCGCGGATTCCCCGGGCGACGGCGGTTCTCGAACCGACCGCCGCCCACTTCGCCGCGCTGCGGGCCCTGCCGAAGGTGTTTCGCTGGCTGCTCGCGGACCCGCCCGACTGAGCGAAGCCGCCACCAAAGGCGCCTTTGCCGGGGCTGGAAGCCACCACCAAGGCGCCGGGTTCCAGCCCCGGCAAGCCCCAACCGAGGGGCTGGCCGGGTTCCAGTCCCAGCAAGCCCCAACCGAGGGGCTGAGAAACGGCCGTCACACCGCCAACGGCTCCAGATCCCGGTAGATGCGTCGTCCGGCGGTCGCGATCCGCGTCATCCCGTTCTCGTCGCCCAGAAGCGTGCGCAGTTCGCCGAGCGCTTCCTCGCCCAGACGGCGCGCCTCGTCCTTGCGGCCCAGCGCGGAGAGTGTCAGGGCGGAGTTGCTGACGATGGCCAGGGTCTCGGGGTGATGCGGGCCGAGCACGGAACCGAGGATGTCCACCGCCTTCTGCTCCAGCTCCCGGGCCTCCTCGAAGCGCCCCTGGTCGGCGAGGACGTTGGCGTAGTTGATGCCCGTGAAGAGGGTGTGCGGGTGCTGCTCGCCGAGCACCTCACCCATGCGGCGCAGGACCTGACGGAAGACCGCTTCCGCCTCCTCCGCGTCTCCGCAGCCCCAGTGGAAGATCCCGAGGTTGTTGAGCGCGGCCTGGGTGTACGGGTGGGCCTCGCCCGGGACCTTCATGTACTCGGCGAGCGCCTCCTTGGCCACCTCGCGAGCGGCCTCCCGCTCATCGGCGGCGAACAGATCGGCGGCCATGTTCAGGTCGCAGGCGAGGGAGTCGGGCGTGTGCGCGTCGTACTGGGCCCGGTACTGCGCGCGCGTCGCCGTCGTGAGCCGGCGGGCGTCCTCGAACTGGCCCGCCCTGCGCAGCGACACCGCGAGCGACTTGGCGCAGCTCAGCGTGCCGGGGAACTCCTTGCCGAGGATGCGCTTGTGGGACTCGTACGCGCGTGACAGGAGTGACACGGACTCCGTGTACCGGCCGACCTCCCGCAGGTCGCGGCCCAGGTGCCCCGCCGAGGACAGCGTGTACGGATGGTCGCTGCCCAGGACCTCCGTACGCCGGTCGAAGGTCTCCTGGTCGAGGACGCGTGCCTCGCCGTAGCGGCCCACCATGCGCAGCGCGAGCGCGAGGTTGTTGGCCGCGCTCAGCGTCCGGCGATGGGACTCGTGGAAGATCTGACTGAAACCCTGGTGTGCCTCGCGGGCGAACTCCACGGCCGACCCGTACACGCCGAGGGCCGCCAGGTCGCTGGCGAGGCTGGACATGGTGACGTACGTGTGCGGGTGCGAGCGTCCGAGCACCCTCTGCTGGCGATCGAGGAGTTCGGTGTTGATCTCGCGGGACTCGACGTAAAGCCCCTGGGAGCGCAGGATGTTGCCGAGCTGGGAGCGCAGATACAGGTACTGCACGTCGTCCTCGCCGAGGATCGGCTTCCAGTCCGCGAGGAGCGCCTCGGCGCGCTGCTGGGCACCGGGGAAATCGCCGCGCTTCCAGAAGTAGCGGACGCGGTCGATGAGGAGGCGGCGGGTGCCGGCATCCGTGCAGTTGCGGGCGTCGGAGGCCGTCAGGTGCGGCCAGATGACCGCGAACCTCGGCCAGTTCTCCGGGTCGTCGATGGGCTCGTCGCCGTCCGGCCGGCAACCCGCGAGCACCGTGTGCACCACGTGCCGGGCCTCCCGCTGTTCCTCCTCGGTCAGCTGCGAGCGGATCACGGCCTGCACCAGGCGGTGGACCTGGATGCTGTTGCTGACCTGGTCGACCTTGGCGAGCGCGAACCGGCCGATCTCCCGGATCACCCGGCCGAGCAGCAGACTCTCCTGGAGGGCGGGGTCGTACGGCCTGAGGGCGTCGATCATCTCCTTGCTGTAGAGCAGGGTCGAGGAGATCGGCTCCGCGGCCAGGAACGCGCACAACTGCAGCAGTCGTACGGAGGCCGGGGAACGTTCCTTCAACCGCGCTATGGAGATGTTCCAGGTCGCGGCCACCGTCTTGGGGTAGTCCGGGGGCTGGTTGAGGTCCAGTACCTCGGTGGTCTGCTCGGCGAGCTGCCGCAGATAGTCCTTGATGGGTGTCGCCGTCTCGGCCAGCCACGCCGCCGCCTGCTCCACCGCGAGCGGCAGATCGCCGACCGCGCTCGCCACCTGGTCGGCCTCCTCGGCGCTGAGCCCCGAGGCGCGCCCGGTGAGGTGCTCCACGCTCTCCTCGCGCAGGAACACGTCGACGGGCAGCGACACCCCCTGTTGCGCCCAGGCCTGGTTGCGCGAGGTGACCAGGATGTGGCCGCCGCCTCCCTTGGGGAAGTAGCGGGTGAGCTCCGACGGGTCGTCGGCGTTGTCGAAGACCAGGATCCAGCGCTTGGTGGGAGCCCCGCGCGCCAGCATCTGGACGGCTTCCTGGCCGGCCAGGTTGATGTCGTCGCGGCTGGGTGCGCCGATGCGGGCCCCGAGGTCGGCGAGCGAGGCGACGACGTTGCCGGTGTCCTCGGCGGAGATCCACCACACCAGGTCGTAGTCGGCCATGAACCGGTGGACGTACTCCAGCGCCACCTGCGTCTTGCCGACGCCACCGAGCCCGAACAGGGCCTGCGGCTGCGGCAGCACGATGGACATGCCGCCGCCGATCTGGTCGCGGACCCGGTCCAGGATGGCGTTGCGGCCGGTGAAGGTGTTGTTGCGCTGGGGTGCGTTCCAGATCGCCGGGGCGATACCCGGGAAGCGGGGTCCCGACTCGCCGTCGTCGGTGAGCAGTCCCGCCAGTTCCAGGGCGCTCAGCAGCGCGCTGACGCACTGGGTCTCGTCGAGTCGGTGCAGGTCGACCGGGTTGTGGTCGAGGTAGGTCTCGGGCAGCCGGATCTCGTCCACCCGCAGCGGGACCAGCTGGGCTCCCGGCACCCCGGGGGCGCCTCCGCCGGACTCTATGAGCGCGCGCCAGACGGTGTCGGCGTACCGGGACTTCCTGAAGGCGTTCGACAGCAGCACGAGGGTGCGCGTGGCCGTGTCCAGGTGCTCGACGGGCCCGGCGGCGATGTCGTGCGGGGTGACGTGGCAGCCGGCGCGCACCAGGAGCGACTCGACCCAGTCGGCCCACATGCGGTTCTCCGCCGCGTAGGCGATGACGACATCGGTGGCCGTCGTCAGCGGCCGACGCCGCAGGAACGCGTCGCGGCAGCGCAGCCGCACCGGCTCCGGCACCGGCGGCAGCGAGGTGACCTCGCCGTCCGAGATGACCGCGGTGAGCCGTTCGAAGGCGGACAGCAGCGAGTTGGCGAGCCCGCTCTCGTCGCCGACGGTGGCGAGGGTCTCCTCGTACGCGTAGTACGGGCGGTAGGGGATCTCGACGTTGCCCCAGTACGCGGTCAGATCCTCGGAGTCGAGCTCCTCGCCGCCGAGTCCCTTGGGCAGGCCGTCGAACTTCAGCCGGGCAAGGGCCCGTCCGGCGTCGACCTTCTCCTTCTCGCCCTCGTCGATGCGCATCGGCACGGGCAGCACCCGGATCCTGCGCTTGCCGTATCCGGCCTCGACGCTGCGGGCCACGGCCGCCGCACCGTCCAGCGACTGGTCGCTGAGCGTGAAGCAGTCCACGAGCACGTCCGGCATCTGGATGGTGCAGATGTCGGCGCTGTCCGAAAGACCGGTACGCGAGTCGATCAGGACATAGTCGTACGACGCCTTCATGTCGTCGCGCAGCGCGTCGAAGAACAGTCCGCCGCCCAGGCGTTCGTAGAAGTTGTCCCACTCGAAGGACGACACCGTCGCGGAGTACGAGCGGTCCTGGCGTCCGGCGGAGAGGAAGTCGAGCGAGCCGCCGTCCGGGAAGCGCAGCCCGAGCCGCTCGGGGGTCAGCGAGATGGCGTGCTGTTCCACGTGTGCGTAGTCCAGGTGCCAGGGGCCGGAGCGCTGGATCCGGGTGGTCGCGGCCCAGGCGTACTCACTGATGATGTCGATGACGCCGGTGGTCGCCGCGAGCGCGTTGGGGAGGAAGGGATGGAAGAAGCGGTGCAGCCCCGGAGCCTCCAGGTCCCAGTCGACGGTCAGGACGCGTTTGCCGTTGGCGGCGAGGATCCACGCGGTGTTGGCCAGGGCCATCGTGCGGCCCGTGCCCCCCTTGTACGAGTAGAAGGTGATGATGCGTCCGTCCTGCACGGCCGTCATGCTTCTCCTCCGTGATCGGATCCGCTGTCGAACCGCAGCGGGTGGGTGGGGCCCGTCAGGCGGGGCCTGCGGAGCGGCGGGCCCGGCGGCGGATGGGCCTCGGCGTGCTTGAGGTACTGCCGGGTCGCGTGCGCGACGACGGCCGGCAGCACGTCGGTGAAGGACTTGAGCGTCGGTACGCCGTTGACGGCAATCCGGGAGGCGGTGCGCCGGCCCCGGTCCAGGATCACCGGCAGCGTCCGCTCCAGCTCCTCCGCCAGCTGCCGGCCCTCCTCGCCGTGGCACTGGATGTCGGCCCGGTTCCAGGGGACGATCACACTGACCCAGGGGCGGGCGTTCGCGTCGAACGCCTTGAGCCTGCGCCGCCGTTCCTCGTCGCTGAGCGCCCAGCGATCGATGAGCAGGATCCCGGGGTGGCTCGGCGCCGTCTTGTCGGGGTCGCTCGCCACCGGGTCCTCGCCGGGGTCCTCGTCGTCGAAGGACGACACCGTGATCCGGTAGTCGAGCGAGCGGATCAGCTCCTCGGCGAGCGCGGGCAGCGGCCGGGTCGACTCCGAGTGGTACGGGTTCCAGTCCTGGGCGTCCTCGCCGTACGGGCGGGTGTCGCGGTTCTCGGGGATGCTGTGCCGGGTGGGCGCCGCCACGGTCAGATGGATGTGCCGGGGCCCCTCGCCGCGCGGTTTGAACGCGCTCGGCGTCCGCTCGTAGGGGCGTGGCCTGCTGGGCGGCAACGGGGACTCGTGGGCGACCCGCACGATCCGCTGGGCCAGCCCCAGCACGGTCTCCTCGTACTCGTCGCGCAGCCGGTTGAGCTTGATCAGCCCGTAGATCCCGTTGGCCGCGTACCGGTCTCCGAACTGGGTGTGATCCACATGTATATGCCGTACGGAATCCGGGAGTTGGCCGTAGTCGATATACGTCCACAGCGCGGGCACGATGGTGGGGAGGGCACCGGAACCGGTGGCCCGCGCCCGCAGAATTCGTTCGTTGAACGCGAACCATTCCCGTCCGCAACTCTCGCTCGTGAAGTACCGCGGCGAGAACAGTGGTACGAACACCCGGCAGTTCGCGAGATTCTCACTGAGTTTTTCCGGCCATCCGTCCCCCGAGCGCATCTCCCGGTCCATGAATCCGGCGGGCGCGCCGGCCGGAAGGTCCGTGAGCGCCATGATGTGGTCGCAGAGATCCGTGTAGAGCACCTGCACCCAGTGATCGGGGTCGCCGCCGCCCGGCCCCCAGGGCGGTGTGTGGGCGTAACTCAGGAAGAAATAGGGCCTGTTGTCCGAAACCCGTTCCCGTCCCAGATCCCGATCAGGTATCTCCACGCGCCCCCCTGACTGTGGACGGGCGGCTCTACGGGACGTCGGCCGACCGGAGCCCATAATCTTCCCGA
Organism: Streptomyces sp. NPDC058470; assembly: GCF_042721055.1. NCBI lineage: Bacteria > Bacillati > Actinomycetota > Actinomycetes > Kitasatosporales > Streptomycetaceae > Streptomyces > Streptomyces sp. NPDC058470. The sequence goes on along the minus strand of NZ_JBHXMF010000069.1, from coordinate 6,656 downwards.
CCGTCGGCCTGTACGGGTCGACTCTTTCACGTCAATCCCTTGCGATATCCAGACATCTGGACCATTGCCCGGTCGGCAGTGTCCCCCGTGTACCGAAGTGCAGCACCGCTTTCCCCGCCATTTCCCGTTCCGTCGCGAGATCACGCGGCAGCGGGGCTCCGATCAGCTTCGGCGCACGGCCTGCCCGGCCCACTCGGCCTGTAGCTCGTCCGCCAACGCCCGGCCGGTTTCGGTGAGTTCACGCTCTGGGAGGGTGGCCAGCCGATCCAGGGCGCGGCCCGCCCGTGCCAGCGCGGCGTCCCGCGCCGCCGGCTCGCCCTGGTGACAGGTGGCGTCGCCGAGCCCATGGCTCGCCTCGTCGAGCAGCCGTCCGGCCTGGTTGCCCGGCACGTTCAGATCGGCTGTCTCGCGCAGCGCGGTGAGCCTGGCCAGCCGCCCGGTGCGCGGCAGTTCACGGACGAACTCCTCGGGCTCGAAGTCGACGGCGACCCCCAGTGCGCCCAGGCCATGGGCACCCAGCCGCACCCCCGAGCCCGCCGCGAGCGGGGTGACCGTGGTGATGAGAAGAGCGTTGATGTCATCGCGCCAGCCGGGCTGACGCGCGTCCATCAACTCGTGTGCCGTCCCCAGACGTTCGCAGAACCGGGCGAGAGCGCCGGGGCTCAGCGGAGCGGCGACAGGGACGGGGTAGCAGTCGCGGAGGGGGTCGGCGTCGTCGAGGAGCAGGGGAGCGTCGGCACCGAGGTGCACGGATCGCAGCGGGCGCCAGGTGGCCGGGGCCTCCTCGGGCGAGTACTCCGTGCCGTCCTCGGTACGCACGTGCAGACGGCCCGAGTTGACCGTGACCTCGACCCGGCCGGGCCTCGGGAGCGTCAGGGTGCCCAGGGTCGGGAGGTGCAGTGCGGGGTCGCTCTGGTCCCAGGCGAGCTTGACGTCGGCCCCCGCGCGGACGGCGACTGCGGTGATCGCCGAGCCGAGCGGCGCCGGGGTGGTGACGCGGTCGTGCAGACAGTTCTTCAGCGTGGTGTACAGGTAGGGATGGGCGAGGATCTCGTCGACGTACGGCGTGACATCCGCCATGCCGTCCAGGTCCAGGAAGGCCCGCCACACCTCGTCCCAGTCCGGCTCGCCCGCATGCCGGGCCGCGACGCGGACGAGCAGACGCCGGACCGACTCGCCCTGGGCGAACCGGAGTTCCTCGTCACTGCGGACGGCCGGGCTGAGTGTGTGCTCGGTGATCCGCTCGGCGACGCCGTCGACGAAGGCCCGCAGGTCCGAGCAGAAGACGGACGGGTTGTCGAAGCCGTGGCCACCGCTGTACCGGTGCGCGTAGAGCCCTCCGCCGCACGACTCGATCACCGGGCAGCTGCGGCAGGTCTCGCTGACACCCGCGAGGCCCAACTGGCGTGCGCGTACGCCGGGATGCTGCCCGAACTCCTCGAAGCTGTGCCGGAAGGCGTCGTAACCGGTCGCGGGTGCTCCGTCGTACGCCGTCTTCAGTGAGTCGGCCTGCTCGAAGGTGCCGTCGGTCTCCACGACCGCGAGATCGCTCGGCGCGAGCCCCATCGCCTCCGTCAGGCTCGGTCCGCCCCGCAGGGTGCTCAGGACCGACTCGAAGGTCCGCACCGAGACGGTACGGCCCTGCCGGTCCCACCGGTCGAAGATCTTGAGCAACCAGTCCGCATACGCGGCGGGTGAGTCGGCGGGCCTCGGTGGTGGGCTGTCCCAGGTGGAGTGCGGGAGCAGATAGTCGATGCGAGGCGGACGCAGGGACACGAGGGCGTCGTGCACCGCGACGGGATCGTTGGCCACGTCCACCGTGCACAGCAGTCCGCTGTAGAGGTGCCGGTACTCGGGGGTGCGCAACAGGTTGATCGCGCGCACCACCCGGTCGTAGCTGCTGCGCCGCCTGCGGTCGCGCCGGTGCCGGTCGTTGGCGACGCGGTCGCCGTCGAGCGAGATGCTGACCTTGACGCCGAATTCCTTGAACACTTCGAGATGGCGGGTGTTGAGCTGTACCGCATTGGTGTGGATATGAAGATTCAGCCGGGTGACCGGGGTGATGACGCGGGTGAGTTCCGCGCAGATGCTTCTCATACGGACGGGACCCACGAGAAGGGGTTCACCACCGTGAAGGATCACGGAAACAGAAGGCAGTTCATGTGATTCGGCATATGCCGCGAATCGCTGGGCGACTTTCCCGAGCGTTTCCTCGGAAATGACGGTGGGGCGCCCTTGCCAGCTCTGATCGGCATGCTCGTACACATAGCAGTGATCGCAGGCGAGGTCGCATCTGCTATGGATCTTGAGGACGAGTTGCTGCAGCTTCACCCGGGGAACGATAGTGGCGCAGCGGGGTGGTGCGTACCATGAACTCCGCTACAGCTCAAGGTCGTTGAAGGCTCCGGTGCGTGACAAAGGCGCACCGGGCGGGTTCGTGAACCGCCGGATGCGCCTGTGTCGAATTCTGTGTGCCCTAGAGCGCCGAGTTGAAAGTGTTCGGCCCGACCGGACGTCGTCCGGGGATGTCCGTCACTCGTCCGGCAGACCTCACGGCGGCGGTCCCCAGCGGGTCGATGGCCGACAGGGGAGTGTGCGACCGGCGCATGGACCGAGGGGCGGCGGAGTGCTGCGCCGCCGGCGTCACCGAGAGGTTCATTTGATGGCTTTCGTTGGTGGGGAAGCTCAGAGGAAGCCGAGACTAGCAGTTGATCTATGCATGGGTTGCCACTTCCTGGAATTCAGGTTTGGCCTGTTTCGGGGCATTCGCCAGCGGAGCGCCGCCAACAGGCTGAATCCGTTTCCCGCGCCTTCCTGCGCCTTGCCTTCCTGCGCCTTCCTGCGCCCCGTACGGCGGCTCGGTCGGGCAGACGTGAGTTCGCCGGGTGCCACTCGCTCACAGCGGTGACCGCCAGGTGACTGTCGTACCGGTGCCCTCCCCGTCATCCCTGATGCCGTCGTCGTACACCGTCAGGCGGAGGCCGGAGCGCCCGTCCGGCAGGGTGGCCGTCGCGTCCACCGTGACCTCGATGCGGGAGACCCCGGCGCGGTGTGCGGCGGCGGTCAGCTTGCGGTGCAGAGCGGTGAGCAGGTGACCGGCGACGGGCTCGGTGACGCGGTTCTCCACGGGGCCGGTGAAGTGGACGGACGGCTGGAAGCCCAGGGCGGCCGCCGTGCCCGCCGTCTCGCGCAGCACCTTGCCGCGGAAGGTGGTGGGGGCGTCGGCGGGCGGCTGCTGGAGGGCGAAGATCGCGGTGCGGACCTCCTGGATCGTGGACTGCAGTTCGTCCACCGCGCGGCCGAGGATGGCGTGCACATCGGCGCCCTCGTCGGCCGCGCCGCCGGTGCTGCGGCGCTGGGTGGACTCCAGCATCATGCCGGTGGCGAAGAGCCGCTGGACGACCAGGTCGTGCAGGTCGCGGGCGATCCGGTCGCGGTCCTCGTAGACCGCGAGCCGCTCGCGGCGGTGCTGGGCGTCCGCGAGGAGCAGCGCCAGCGCGGCCTGCGAGGCGAACTGCGTGGCCAGCAGCTGTTCCACCGGGGTGTACGGCCGGTCGCCGCGCCGGCGGGGGAGGGCGAGCGTGCCGATGAGGCGGCCGTCGGCCTGGAGGGGGAGCATCATGCTCGGCCCGAACCGGGACCGTACGTGCGTGGTCATCCTCGGGTCGGTCGCCGAGTCGTCGATGAACACCGGCTCCCCGCCGAGGAGTTGTACGAGGACGGGGCTGCCCGGCTCGATGACCGTACCGACGAGGCCCCCCGGGTCGTCGAGGGTGGACGCGGTCACGATCTCCATACCGCCCTCCGGTGTGGCCTGGAGGATGACACCCGCGGCCGCGTCGGCGAGGACCCGGGCCCGCTCGGCGACCGTCATCAGCGCCTCGGCGGCACTCTCCCCCGTGAGCAGCGCGGTCGTGACGGCCGCCGCGCCCTCGATCCAGCGCTCGCGCTGCCGGGCCGTCTCGTACAGCCGGGAGTTGCCGATCGCGATGCCGGCCTGGGTGGCCAGCAGACGCAGCAGTTGCTCGTCCTCGGCGGTGAACGGCCCGCTCTCCTTGTCTGCGACACGAAGAGTCCCGAGCACTTCGTCGTCGACGCGGACGGGTACGCCGAGAGAGGTGTCGGACCGCCCCGTCCCGCCGGTGGACCGGCCGGCCGCACGGATCTCCGCGAGTCCGTCGTGCCCCGGGTCGGCCATGTCAAGGACCGCGTACCGGGCGCCTGTCAGCTCGGCGGCACCGTCCACGATGTGCTGCAGCGTGACCTGCGGTTCGAGGTCGGTGCCGACGCTCAGGACGGCTTCCAGGAGGGGTGGGAGGCGGGGGAGGGGAGCGGTCATACGGGGGCCTCGGGGCCTTGGACGGCGGGGGCGGGCTCGGTCATGCGGGGGCTTGGGTGCCCCGGCGACACGGGGTCGCCCATGCGGGGCGCTGGGGTGCCGGCAGCACGGGATCGGCCGTGCGGGGCCTTCGACGAAGGCCCCTCCGGCGCCTGGCCGTCAGTCCGCCAGCGGGTCCAGGACCAGGGGCTCGATCCTGCCCTCCAGCATGTAGCCGAGGCCCTGGACGGCACAGACGTCGGGGCGTTCCGCGATGTGCACCGGCATGCCCGTCGCCTGCCGCAGCATCTGGTCGAGCCCGGGGAGCAGGGCGCTCCCGCCGACCATCATGATCCCGCGGTCGGCGAGGTCGGCCACCAGATCGGGCGGGCAGGCGCGCAGCACCTTGCCGATGCCGTCGAGTACGGCGGTCAGCGGGGTCTGGATGGCATCGCGTACGGCGGCGGTGTCGACCTGCACGGAACGCGCGAGGCCGGTCGCCACGTCCCGCCCGTGGATCTCCGTCGACGCCGGGCCGTGCGGAGTGAGCCCGTTTCCGGAGAGGGCGAGCTGCAGGGGTCGTACGGCCTGACTCGGCAGCATCAGCTCGTGCTGGTGGCGCAGGTGCTGCACGATCGCGTGGTCGACGGCCTCACCGCCCACCGGGATGCGCTCGGCGGTGACGATCGAGCCCAGTGACAACACGGCGAGCTGGGTCGCGGCGGCCCCGCACACCATGATCATGGTGGCCTCGGGCCGCTCCACGGGCAGCCCGCAGCCGACAGCGGCGGCGATCAGCGTGTCGACGAGCTCGACCCGGCGCGCGCCCAGACCCACGAGCGTCTCGATCGCGGCACGCTGGGCCAGCGGGTCCGCGTCGTGCGGGGTGCAGGCCGCTGCCCGCAGCCGGGGCTTGCGGCGCAGTGTGCGGCGGACCTTGTCGCCGAGCAGCTGACGCAGCATCCGCTGCGCCATCTCGATGTCGACGACCGTGCCGCCGGACACCGGCCGTACGACACGGATGTAGTCGGGCGTACGTCCCGTCATCTTCTCCGCGAACTCGCCGACCGCGATCAGCGCGCCCGTCTTCGTGTTGATCGCGGCGACACTCGGCTGGTCGACGACCACCCCCGCGCCCTTCACATACACACGGGTCCTCGCCGCGCCCAGATCGACCGCGAAGTGGCAGCGGCGCAACTGCTCCAGACTGTCGGTCATGGCAGATCCTCCCGAGAGCGCAGACCGTGGGGCTCCGCCGGGCGGCGGTCCTCTCTCGCATCGTGCGGTCGCTGACGGAGTGTCGCCTTTTGTGGGGGGCCGGGTGGGGTGCCGCTGGACGGGTGGTCTTGTTGGGGGAGCGGTCAGAGGTCGGCCGCGGCGTGAGCCGACCACCGGGTGGTGCCGGTCGTCGTACGCGGACACCTCGACCGGGGTAAGGGGTCACCGGAACCGCTGGGCGTGATCTCCACGAGGACCGAGAACCGAGGACAGCGGTGGGGGGACGACGTCAAAGGCGCCGTCCCCCCACTCCGCCGGTGACGCCACACCACGATGAATCCGTGAGTGACCGCCAACTCCCACCGGGACAGATCCGCGGGTACGAGTGCGGCGGCCGGACTCGGAGTTCAGCGCCTGTAGCGCACTTGCTGCCACACCGCGTGTATGACGTCGATCTCGCGTGCGACATCCACATGGCGGTCGTCGACGTACGTCAGTTGGACCCGGTCGCCGTACCGGCCGTATGCGTAGGCAATGACGGTCGGCGTCCCGCTCTGCATGTACCCGACAATATTGGGCTCGGCCCGGATGTCCTGGACCTCCGCCCAGTCCAGCCGCCTCCGTCGGCGAAGGCACGTACCTGGGTGCCGCGAACGTCGACGACCGTCCCGTACCGCTTGACCGCCAGGTACAACCAGCCGAAGAAGGGGACGACGACGGCCCAGATCAGCACCTTCCCCACCCCGGTAGGTCCTCGTCCATCACGGGCAGGAGCGGGGCGACAACCCCCAGGAACCCCGTTCCGACGATGAAGCCCGCCGGTAGTCCGGATCTTCGGTACACGCGCCGCAGCTGTTCGTTGCTCATACGCACTCCCCTCGTCCAGCGACTCCGTCGGCTCCGGCTCCCCGCCCGGCACAGGAGCCTAGGTGTCGGGCCGAATGCCGAACAGAGGTGCTTGAGCACGTATACCGGTGCGGCCAGTCAATCTCCGTTTTCTTAAGCGAGACGGAGAGGAAGGTGGACGAGCCCTCAGCCGAGTCGATCCAGTAGTCGGCTAGTCGGCTAGTAGGACTCCGTTAGGTCTTTCTGTCGGTGGTGTTCAGCGGCATGGTGGGTG